>NZ_PTRV01000100.1:0-204 GCF_002965285.1 Escherichia sp. MOD1-EC5990
GTGGTGGGTGATGACGGGATCGAACCGCCGACCCCCTCCTTGTAAGGGAGGTGCTCTCCCAGCTGAGCTAATCACCCGATACTACGCTGGATACTACAAACTACTTCCACCGAACCCACCGCATTAGTGGTGGGTCGTGCAGGATTCGAACCTGCGACCAATTGATTAAAAGTCAACTGCTCTACCAACTGAGCTAACGACCCG
>NZ_PTRV01000012.1:0-150719 GCF_002965285.1 Escherichia sp. MOD1-EC5990
GATGAGGAGTCCGGCCTGTATTACAACCGCCACCGCTATTATGACCCGCTGCAGGGGCGGTATATCACTCAGGATCCGATTGGACTGAAGGGGGGATGGAACCTGTATGGATATCAATTGAATCCGATATCAGACATCGACCCCCTGGGTTTATATATGTGGGAGGATGCAAAATCGGGGGCATGTACTAATGGTCTTTGCGACACACTATCCGCTATGATAGGTCCAGATAAGTTTGATTCTATAGATAGCACCGCATATGACGCCTTAAATAAAATAAATAGCCAATCTATTTGCGAAGATAAAGAGTTCGCTGGTTTAATATGTAAGGATAATAGTGGCAGATATTTCTCAACAGCACCTAACCGAGGAGAAAGAAAAGGATCATATCCATTCAATAGCCCTTGCCCTAATGGTACTGAGAAAGTATCAGCTTATCATACCCATGGTGCAGATAGTCATGGAGAATATTGGGACGAAATATTTTCAGGCAAAGATGAGAAAATAGTTAAAAGTAAAGATAACAATATCAAGTCATTTTATTTGGGCACGCCCATTGGTAATTTTAAAGCAATAGATAACCACGGGAAGGAAATAACAAACAGAAAAGGATTACCTAATGTCTGCAGAGTTCATGGTAATATGTAAAAAAATATTGTTTAGGAACTGTGTCATTGTATCTTTGTTTGTTTTTACATACAACACATGGGCGCAGTGTAATAATAATATTATAATAATGCGCAAGTATGAAAGTGAGGGGAAATATACCGTTAGAAATTTGGTTAAAAATAAAGCTATAGCATTGGAATTAGCTGAGATATATGTTAAGAATCGTTATGGGCATGATGCCGCAGAAGAAGAAAAACCATACAAAATCACTGAGTTAACAACAAGCTGGGTTGTTGAAGGCACCATTCACTCAGACCAAATTGCTGGTGGGGTTTTTATTATAGAAATAGGCAAAAATGATGGGAGAATTCTAAATTTTGGCCACGGAAAATAAGTATGTAAGGATAAACAAACATCGTGTGCGCTGATGGCAGAGTAGGTGGAGGACTCCAGACAGTCAAACGATAGAAAAAGATAGTCTTTATGGATATTCCTACAATGTCGAATACATACCAGAAAAGAAAGGCAAGTAAAGAGTATGGTTTATACAATCAATGTAAGAAACTAAATGATGATGAATTATTTCGCTTACTTGATGATCGCAATTCCTTGAAAAGGATTTCATCTGCCAGAGTATTACAGTTAAGAGGGGGGCAAGACGCTGTTAGATTGGCAATTGAATTCTGCGCTGACAAAAATTATATCCGTAGAGATATCGGAGCATTTATACTCGGGCAAATAAAAATTTGCAAAAAATGCGAAGATAATGTGTTTAATATTTTGAACAATATGGCATTGAATGATAAGAGCGCTTGCGTTCGAGCTACAGCAATCGAGTCAACGGCTCAGCGATGCAAGAAAAACCCAATTTATTCACCTAAAATAGTAGAACAATCTCAAATTACTGCTTTTGATAAATCGGCTAATGTCAGACGTGCTACGGCATTTGCTATTTCTGTTATCAATGATAAAGCAACAATTCCACTATTGATTAATCTGTTAAAAGATCCAAATGGAGATGTCAGAAACTGGGCCGCATTTGCAATAAATATCAATAAATATAACAATAGTGATATTAGGGATTGTTTTGTGGAGATGCTTCAGGATAAAAATGAGGAAGTCCGTATTGAAGCAATAATCGGACTTTCCTACAGGAAAGATAAAAGGGTTTTATCTGTCTTATGCGATGAGTTAAAAAAAAATACTGTTTATGATGATATCATTGAAGCTGCGGGTGAATTAGGTGATAAAACGCTACTTCCTGTTTTAGATACTATGTTGTACAAGTTTGATGACAATGAAATTGTAACTTCCGCTATTGATAAGCTGAAGCGTTCATAGCGTGAGTTGCCTATGCACAGTGGGGTATTCCGGCCGGCACGGTGCAGACGTTCGACCAGCTGGAAAGTAAAATCATTGCTGACCGAGTGAGTGAGGAAAGCCGCCGCTGGCTGGCATCGTGCGGCCTGACGGTGGCGCAGATGCAAAACCAGATGGACCCGGTGTACACGCCGGCGCGAAAAATCCACCTGTACCACTGCGACCATCGCGGCCTGCCGCTGGCGCTTGTCAGCACGGAAGGGGCAACAGCGTGGTACGCAGAATATGATGAATGGGGCAACCTGCTGAATGAAGAGAACCCGCACCAGCTGCAGCAGCTCATCCGGCTGCCGGGTCAGCAGTATGATGAGGAGTCCGGCCTGTATTACAACCGCCACCGCTATTATGACCCGCTGCAGGGGCGGTATATCACTCAGGATCCGATTGGACTGAAGGGGGGATGGAATTTTTATGAGTATCCGTTGAATCCGGTTCAGTATATAGACCCTTTTGGATTAGCTGATATGAATTTCTATGATGAGGGGCTACGCAGAAATGTATCACTGCATGCTGCAACAGATAAAATAAATATTCCTGGCGTTTTTACTATTGGAGGACATGGATATCCTGGTTTTATTACAGATGAAAATGGAAACTATGAAACTGCTGAGGGATTAGCCAAGAGAATCAGAGCTAATCCACGCTATAAAAAGGGAATGTCTGTTTGGTTATTCTCATGTGGTACAGCCAGAGAGGGAGATAAATCTTTTGCCAGCAAGTTAGCCAGAGCACTTCATGCAAATGTCACTGGAGCTGATACACAATGGCAAGTATGGATGGCGTGGAATAATAATACTCCTCTTTTTAATACGATCCAAACAGGACTTACGGATAATATCTCGGCAATTGACACAAGTAATAATGTCATAACTGGTAATAATATGGGCCGCTGGATAACGTTTGGACCTTCAGGCCAACCCATTTCTTCCACTCCTGGCAAAGTTATGAGACCAAGTGATATAAAATAACAAAGGTGGCAACATGAAGCGTTTTTTATTTATTCTGATTGCAAATATTTTCTTTTTCTCTTGTGGTTCATATGGAGGTGAAATCTCCCCCACTGTTAAACTTCATAACATTGAAATAAGCTCAACATCTGAATCATTTAATTTAAGTGAAAATCAAAGATATGAATTTGATATTAAATCTGAGGGCGGGGATGGTGATGCATCATATCGATTACATCAATATTATACATATGTTTACTTTAATATACCCAAGCAAATTAAATATCTGGCAAGGGCTGCATCTCAAGGAAATATCACAGCGCAATATAATTATGCTATGATTCTATCCTCAGAGGAGGACGATTCCTATTTAAAATATTATAATTTAGATAATGCAATTAATTGGCTGAAAATGGCTGCCTCACATGGTTATATTAAAGCCGAAGTTGAATTGCTAAGGCTTGAAAGACTAAAAGAAACTATGAGGTTAGGGAAAGATCATCCAATGCCGTAGGCACAAAGATGCAAGGCAAGATATTTTTCATATTATAAGCATAATGTTGTGAAAAGCGGGGCTGCGATTGTATTAAAGCCATTCTTCTGGCTTCTGAAGGCTGAAATTCAGTCATGATTACTCAGGCTCTGCGCCTGCATCAGACCACCGTTGATCACCATATCCATGAGTTTATGAATAAAGGGCAGGGAAAGATCACGTAACGCTGCTTTTTTGTACTAAACAATTCGCATTTTATGTTTAAAAATTGAGATATTCCTCATTACCTAAAGCTGTTTTCCATTGCTTATACATGATCAAATACTCCTTACATAATTAAGGAGAACAAAATGGAACTTAAAAAATTGATGAAACATATTTCTATTATCCCCGATTACAGACAAGCCTGGAAAGTGGAGCATAAATTGTCAGATATTCTACTGTTGACTATTTGTGCCGTTATTTCTGGTGCAGAAGGTTGGGAAGATATAGAGGATTTTGGGGAAACTCATCTCGATTTTTTGAAGCAATATGGTGATTTTGAAAATGGTATTCCTGTTCACGATACCATTACCAGAGTTGTATCCTGTATCAGTCCTGAAAAATTTCACGAGTGCTTTATTAACTGGATGCGTGACTGCCATTCTTCAGATGATAAAGACGTCATTGTAATTGATGGAAAAACGCTCCGGCACTCTTATGACAAGAGTCGCCGCAGGGGAGCGATTCATGTCATTTCTCGCGTCAGTCCTTGCGGGGAGCGGGCTTTCGTAATCTTGCCCTGAATACCGGACTGAGTATCAAAAAGCCGGTTAACTGAAACTGTCCTGGTTTGGTGGTCAGTTCATAAACGCCTTATCCGGCCTAAAAACAACTACAATTCAATAAATTGTACCGATGCGTAGACCCTATAAGCTTACGCATCGGGCACTGTAATTACGCCATTGTCCCAATCGTCTTCCTGAATCGCAGCAGCGCGATGGTGAAAAACGCGCCGCCAATTGCCATTAGCGTCAGGAACTGCGGCCAGACGATTTCGAATCCGGCACCCCGGTAGAGGATGGCCTGCGCGAGGCTGACAAAGTGTGTCGTCGGCATGGTCAGCATAATGTCCTGCACCATCTGCGGCATACTTTCGCGCGGCGTGGAGCCACCGGAAAGCATTTGCAGCGGCAGTAGCACCAGAATCACCAGCAGCCCCAGTTGCGGCATTGAACGCGCTATCGTCCCCATAAAAATGCCGATTGACGTGGTGGCAAACAGACTGAGCGCCACGCCAAGCATAAACAGCGGGATCGAGCCTTCTATCGGTACGCCCAGCACGCCTTTTACCATCAGCACCAGCGATAATCCCGATACCACCAGCACCACCAGCCCCATCGACCAGACCTTCGCCATCATGATCTCAAACGGCGTTATCGGCATCACCAGTAAGTGTTCCACCGTGCCGTGTTCACGCTCGCGGATCAGCGCCGATCCGGTCAGTACAATCGCCAGCATGGTAATGTTGTTGATGATCGCCATCACCCCGCCAAACCACGCGGGATCGAGGTTCGGATTAAAGCGCATGCGGGTTTCCAGCGATACCAACGGTTCGCTGTTATCACGGTAACGCGCGACAAAGCTGTTCACTTCACCGTTGATAATATTCTGGATATAACCGTTGCCAGTGAATGCCTGGCTCATGCGCGTGGCATCGACGTTCACCTGAATATCCGGCTGGCGTCCTGCGAGGACATCACGCTGAAAATTAGGCGGAATATTTATCGCGAAGGTATAGCGTCCGGCGTCCAGCCCGGCATCCATCTCATCGGCGGTGATCATCTCCGGTGGCAAAAACCACGGGCGATAGAAGCTGTTAACGATCCGGTTCGATAACTGCGATTGATCCATATCGGCAATGGCGATCGGCGCGAGGTTCAATGATCCTGGCGTGACGGTCGCTGACGAATACACCGACACTGTAAACGAGAAGACAATCAACGTCAGCATCGCTTTATCACCGAGCAGACTGCGCAACTCTTTGATACCCAGATTAAAAATATTGCGTAAATGGCGCATCATCCCTCCTGTTTTTTCAGCAGCAGGATGCTTAAGCCCATCACCAGTGGAATGGCTATCAGCAACGGGATAAAAAGTTGCCACAAATCAGTCAGATCCAGCGCCTTCGAGAACGTCCCGCGGGCGATAGTCAGAAAATGACTGGTCGGGTAAACCTCGCCGATCCAACGTCCCGGACCTTCCAGCGAAGCTACCGGATCGATCATCCCGGAAAACTGTGTCGCCGGAATCAACGTGATAATCGCCGTACCGAAAATGGCGGCAATCTGGCTTTTCATAAAAGTAGAGATCAGCAGCCCCATTCCGGTGGCAATGATGATATACAGCAGCGCCGCCAGGGTGAGCGTCAGGAAACTGCCTTTATGCGGCACGCCAAACACAAACACCGACAGGGCGCAGAGCAGGAAAAAGTTCAGCATTCCCAGCCCGATGTACGGTAGCTGTTTGCCAAGCAAAAATTCGCTACGGGTGGTAGGAGTCACGTAAAGGTTGATAATCGACCCCAACTCTTTTTCCCGCACTACGCTAAGGGCGCTTAACATCGACGGAATCATCATCAGCAACAGCGGGATCACCGCCGGAACAATCGCTGGCAGGCTTTTTACGTCCGGGTTATAGCGATAGCGTGTCTCAATATTCATCAGCCCGCTTTGGCTCGCGGGCGTGGATTGCCGACTCGCCACATCCTGTAGCCAGCTCTGGTGCATGGCCTGCACGTAACCTTTTACCGTTTCGGCGCGACTCGGCATCGCACCGTCGATCCAGACACCGAGTTCCACGGGCGTACCCCGCGCGATATCGCGCCCGAAATTGGGTGGGATTTCAATAGCCACGGTGATATCGCCCGCACGCATCCGGCGATCAAGCTCGTCATAACTGGTGAGCGGCGGCTGCTCGATAAAGTAACGGGAACCGGAGAGATTGAGCGTCCACGCCTGGCTACTGACGGTCTGGTCACGGTCGAGCACCGCAAAGCGCAGATTTTCCACATCCATACTGATGCCGTAACCCATTATCAGCATCAGGATCACCGTTCCCATCAGCGCCAGCGTCGAACGTACCGGATCGCGGCGCAGTTCCAGTGCTTCGCGACGGCTGTAGCTAAACAGACGTCGCAGGCTAAATCCCTGACGCGGCGCGTGGGTGGTGTCATGTACCACAGGCGGCGCTTCGGCTTCGTTGCTCTGCCCTGCCGCTTCCTGCAAATAGGCGATAAATGCCTCTTCCAGACTGGCGGCTCCGCGTTTCTCAACCAGTTCCTGCGGGGTACCGCTGGCAAGCACTTTTCCGGCGTGCATTAGTGAGATGCGGTCGCAGCGTTCCGCTTCGTTCATAAAGTGGGTGGAGATGAAAATGGTCACTTTGTCCTGGCGCGAAAGATCGACCATTAACTGCCAGAACATATCCCTCGCCACCGGATCGACGCCAGAAGTTGGCTCATCGAGGATTAACATCTCCGGGCGATGAATCACCGCCACCGCCAGCGAAAGCCGCTGGCGAATGCCGAGCGGCAATGACTCCGGCAGAACATCTTCAACGTCGTTGAGCTTAAAACGCTCACTCATTTCAGCCACTCGCGCGGGAATTTCCGCTTCCGGAATGTGAAACAAACGGGCATGTAACTCCAGGTTTTGCCGCACGGTGAGTTCGTTATAGAGCGAAAACGCCTGCGACATATAGCCCACCCGACGGCGAGTATCGATATCTTTTGGATCAACCGGTTGCCCGAACAGCCACGCCTCACCTTCGCTGGCAGGCAGCAGTCCGGTAAGCATTTTCATGGTGGTGGATTTACCGCAGCCGTTCGAACCGAGGAAGCCAAAAATCTCCCCGCGTGGAATGCGGAAATTGACGTGATCAACGGCAACGAAGGAACCAAAACGCATGGTCAGATCGCGCGCTTCGATGGCAATCTCTGCGTTTTCAGGTTGATACGGTGGGATCACTACCGCCTGATGCGCCTGCCGTTGTGCTTGCGGTAACAGATTTATAAATGCTTCTTCCAGCGTGGCGCTTTGCGTTTGCTGCCGCAGTTCTTCGGCGCTGCCAGTCGCCAGTACTTCTCCGGCATTCATCGCTACCAGCCAGTCGAAGCGTTCCGCCTCTTCCATATAGGCGGTGGCAACCAGCACGCTCATATTGCTCTGCCGCTGGCGAATACTGTCGATCAGATCCCAGAACTGGGCGCGAGAGAGCGGGTCAACCCCCGTTGTTGGCTCATCAAGAATCAACAATTCCGGGTCGTGGATTAACGCACAGCACAGCCCCAGCTTTTGCTTCATCCCGCCGGAGAGTTTACCTGCCGGACGATCGCGAAACGGTGCTAACCCGGTGCTGGTCAGCAGCTCATTAATTCGGACTTCCCGCTCCGCTTTGTCGTGACCGAACAGGCGGGCGAAAAAATCGACGTTTTCATACACCGACAAGGTGTGGTAGAGGTTTTTGCCCAGTCCCTGCGGCATCCAGGCAATGCGCGGGCAGACGTCACGGCGATGCCTCGGGTCGCGCATATCGCCGCCCAGCACGATCACGTTGCCCTGCTCAATGACGCGGGCACCGGAAATCAGTGACAACAAACTCGACTTCCCAACGCCGTCCGGGCCAATCAGCCCGACCATGCAGCGGGCCGGAATATCGAGAGTGATATTGTTCAGCGCAACGGTTTTTCCATAATGCTGGCTCACGCCCGCCAGTTGCGCGACAGGCGGGACGGGAACCAGTTCCAGATGCGTCATTGCGGCAACCTCACCGCAAGGTCGTCAGGCCACGGAAGTTCTTCGTTCACCCGCACCCACGCTACGCCCGGCAATCCGGTTTTGACATATTCCAGATGTTGCTGGAGTAATTCCGGTGGGATACGCGCTTTGACGCGGAACATCAGTTTCAGTCGTTCATCGCTGGTTTCGACAGTTTTTGGCGTGAACTGGGCGACGCTGGCGACAAAACTGATGGTCGCCGGAATACGCAGATCTGGCGCGGCATCGAGGATTAGCCGTGCTTCACCGCCCAGTTTCAGCGTGCCCGCCTGTTCGGTTGGCAGGAAGAAGGTCATATAGACGTCGCTGAGATCGACCATATTCAGCACCCGACCGCCTGCTGCCAGCACTTCGCCTGGTTCAGCAACCCGATACTGCACGCGTCCGTCACGCGGGGCTTTCAGTTCACTATCATCGATATCTGCGGCAATGCGCCGCTCAGTGGCTTGTGCCGCTTCGACGCGCGTTTGCGCCTGAATGATATTGGTACGTGCCGCTTCTATAGCCGCTTTAGAAGCCGAAACCTGGGCTTTTGCCGATTCCAGCGCAGCACGGGCGCTTTCAGCAGCGGCGCGGTCGTCGTCCAGCTGTTGCGCAGAAATAGCCCCTCGTTGGGCGAGTGAGCGGGAACGCGTATGACGTTTAGCCACGGAGTCCAGTTCTGCCTGGCGTTGATTAACCAGCGACTGTGCGGCGCGAGTTTCGCTTTGCCGTTGCTCCAGCAAAGCCTGCGCGGCGGCAACTGCGCTTTGTGCCTCTTTGATTTGCGCGATGGCTTCCAGTCGCTGTTCCTGCAACACGCGAGTATCCATCTTCGCCAATACTTCACCTTCACGAACAAACTGGCCTTCTTTCACCAGAATGGTGTCGATACGCCCGGCAATTTTGCTGGCGATATCCACTTCTGTCGCTTCAATACGCCCATTGCTGACGGCAAAGCCTTCCGGCACACCTGCCGGGCGCAACAGCCACCATGCCACGACAGCAACCACTGCCAGTAACCCGACAACCCACCACGCCAGATGGCGCTTACTCTTATCCATAATCGATCCGCCATAATCCCTGTAAGCAAACGACACGTGTTACAACTGCCGCCGAACAACGTTCAGCGGATTCATCCATCCGGGATAAGAAGGAAACGGCAAATACGACCAGCGCACAGAGTATTGAGCGCCAACGGGGAAGGCTTAGTGAAAACGGGTAGTAATGTTGTCATCATCAGCATTCCTGGCCGTAAATGAAACACGCATACTCATAAGTGTGATCTATAAAACTGGCTGACAAAATGGTATCCATCCTGATGGATAACGTTTCACGCCTGTTCAGTTGCAGGAACAGCGCCTTCCTTTTTACGTTTTATCAACAGTCTCAACCAGATAGTAACATTAATATTCATGTTGTCTATGGTTCAAAGCTGTAACAGCGTGCGCCTTCTACTCAAAGGCATAAGTTCATTTCTGTTTTTTTCATGCTGGTAAGACGTCCAGGGAGCGGTTACCTCAGGCCCTGCACCAGGATTAATTTGGCAATTATGCATACTGTACATTCTTCCGGCATGTTTACTGTCACGGGCGTTCAGACCTAAAACAGCCCCCATTTCACCTATGAGTTCTCTTCCACCATTACCGTTATGTGCAACAACTTGATTTATACCTAACATTTGTGAGCATGCTAATAGTGCTTCAAGTTTGGGCCTGTAATCTGTCGAGATGGAAAAATAACGATTAAAAGATTGACAAGAGATGGCCCGGCTAATTTTAAATTTTTTACCATTAATTATGGTATGATGCTTTTTATTAATGATTGCCGCTAATTCGACCGGATCGAGAACATTGGTCATTTCATCTTTAGAGACTGTTATCGGACCTAAAATGTAACGTTCGCGTTGTATGTCGAAAGTTATCCCATGATGATTTGCCATTATTTTATATTTGGGGTCATAGAAACATACAGGATAATCTTTTATCCCAGCGTAGGTATCTTCATTAAGTGGTTTCATGCGCGTGAAGTTCTGCATATAGTTACCATTGCAATTTGTTTCATGATTTCCAGCTAATACATGAACATTTTCATTGATACTCATTATGCGTTTTAACAAATCGATGATAAATTGATCGCCACAGATATTACTAAACCGATCGCCGGTTTGGTCACCCAGAAACGTACATGGCGTCACTGCGCCTTTATTAATAACCAAATAAGGCTGAAGACTTTCTAAAACTATATCTCTTCTGTTCAGAATACTGATTATTGTATTAACATTAGTGTCAAGTTGCTCATTAAAGTTCTCCCTTAGCAATACGTTGAGAACTTCATCTTCTATATTAAGCAACTGACTAAGGAAATTTTCTCCTTCAGCCATAATACCCAAATGACCTGTTGCAGTAAGCGCATACAAAACGGCACCGACTGAGCCATCGGTATCACCGAAATAGGTCGGTCTGGTACTTGTAGGATCAACGGGTGAGCAATTTGAGAAATAGACTCTATTAGCAAAATGGGCCTTTATTACTGTTTCGAATTTAATATCAAATATATTGTATTGCGAAGTTTTCCAGTCCCAGAGGGGTTTGTACGACTCAGTAACTACAATATCATTCATATTACCATCTTCTGTCATGGCATTAAGAAAACAAACAATGCTGCGCCAATTTATTTCTATGTTATCAAGAGGGCAACCGTAATTTTTTCCATTAATTGTCACAATAAACTGATAACTATTATTCCTGCGTAGGATATGAACACGCATGCCCGATAGCATACTATATTTTTCTGATTGATACGTCTGTATGGAAAATGAAATCTTGTCATCTTGAAAAGATTGTTGGAAACGTTCTATTTGCCAGTCATCTATTTTTTCCACAACTTCACCGAGCATTGTCCTGGCAATACTTGATATGTCATCACCTAAGCCATTTGCTATATACCCAAACAGTTCTTTAGTGAAGTTGGTAACATGATCTTGCATAATATCATTTGCGGGGATTGTCGTCGTACTGTCGTGAGTACCGGTCACAGCTCCAATTTTCATTTTTTACCTCATGCTATTCACTGCGAGGAATACGTAGTTAATATTTAATCTTATGACATACACCTCATGTTCGATGGAAAAACAATTATATTTTGCACAAATCATTCAGCCTTAAAGCATAATATGAAATTTCTTATCTCAAAGTAGACAAAGTCCCTAGAGATTGTAGAGGCGTTATCAGAACATACCTCTACAATCGATTAAGAAAACCTATGAAATCCTTTCAGGATTAATAAGACATACCACAGTATTCATGGAGTTTTAATGAGATTGAAAACAACTAAGCCCTGATAAATAAATTATTTCATTATTTTTATCACGTACTTTCTTCCGGGAATTTAGACCCATAATACCATTATCAAATAGTTGATTCTGATCTACCCCGAGCCCATGATGGCCATATTTTTGTCTAATGTATTTTCTGGGGTCTTCACATTTGAGTTTCTCTCCACATATGAAGATATGATTACGTGTTGGTCTGAAATCAGTAGTGTTATTAAAATAATCAGCATATAAATCTGTGGGTTTCATAATATTGCTTCGGATTAGATGGAATAGAGGATCATCCATATATTCTTTATGTTTTTTATTAAATATATTAGCTAATTCCTCAGGATCAGTAGGATTTTTCATCTGTTTAAATGGAACCTGCAAAGCACCGAGACAATAACATTTACTTTCTTCATTTCTTATTATTCCGTGATGACTGGTTAAAACTTTCCTTTCTGGGTCATAATTACAAACATCAAGCGTTTTAATTAAGTTATATGTATCACCGGCGGAGAGTCTATGATTTGCTAGTCGTGCACTATAGTTACCATTAAAATTGATTTCATGATTTCCAGCCAGAACGACGACATTTTTATTTATACGACTATCTTTATTACCCTCCATATTTTGCATAGAATTTAGCAAAGTAAGGATATATTGATCTCCAAAAATAGTACTAAACCTGTCGCCTGTATGATCTCCAAGGAAAATACAAGGAGTAATCGCATCGCCTTTTAAAAAAACATGATTATGCAACTTATTCAAGATCATGTCTCTTGCATTTAATAAAGCGTAGAGCTCTCCCATTTTTTTCTTTTCGTATGCAGATGAAGCCATATTTTCGTGATTTAATAATTCACATATTAAACTCCACCCCTCTTCCCGGATGCCTATATGCCCTGAAACGAGCAATGCATAAAGTATAGCGCCTACTCTTCCATCTGTATCGCCAAAATAAGCCGTGTTCATATTTTGTGGGTTAATCACACCACAGTGTTTATAAAAATCTATTTCTGAGAACACAGATTTAACATAGTTATCAAACTTTTCCTTAGTGAGGTTCTCAGTAGAGACATCCCAACGCCAGTCAGGTTTAAAATTACCGCTAAGAAGAGTAAAGAAATTTTCGGATATGATAGAAAGCCCATCAACTTTATAAATTATATCTGATTTATCTCCGGAGAAATTAAAAAAATAATAATCATCCTTACGCTCAATCGTAACGGTAATAGGAGACGATAATTTTAACACATGGTTATTGTCTGGTATAATTGTAAAGATAAACGTGTCAGTATCCATGTTGGCGAAACTATTATATTCTTGGATATCTATAGAAGGTTCACTATTGTAAAGCGATGTTTTCACCGTCTGATGAAAATAGTCATTTACATTCCAGTGACCATATTGCAGGAAATAGATGATATGCAGGCCTGCATCGTTACCTATTTGCGAAAATTTATCCAGTATATTAACTTCAACTGTCTTTGAAAGATGTTTTTTATCAACCTTGCCATGGTGTTGATGATTGTTAACTTTATCTGAATGCTTATATTGATGGCTTAAGGAGTTGTTTCCAATCAGATTATGAATTGCTTTCATAAATAACCTATGATATTTTTGAATTGTTTGTTACAAAATAAACGATACATGTCTGAAAGACATATTTACGACGATATAAAGCAATAATAATTATATGTTCGCTGATTTTAAACACCGAGACTATCCGGTCTTTTACCAATAATGAAAAATAATCCCTCCCTGGAAGATAATTGTAAAGAACTACAGAATAAGAATTAATCTTAGGATAAATATTTATTTACCATGGCCTTTTGAACGCTGAAAAGTGGCACTCGGCAAAGTAAACCCAGCTATAGTTATGCTATGCATTTGTCTTTAATGATATCTCGTCATTTTATTAACAGGCTGAAATTATCATTAATGCACATTTCGATATTAGCAGGGATACCTGAGGAGTTAAAAGTGAACATATATATCGGGTGGCTTTTCAAATTAATCCCCTTGATTATGGGGTTAATTTGTATCGCGTTAGGTGGCTTTGTGCTGGAAAGTTCAGGGCAAAGCGAGTATTTCGTCGCGGGTCATGTGCTGATTTCTCTGGCAGCCATATGCCTGGCATTATTCACTACCGCATTTATTATCATTTCGCAGCTCACGCGCGGCGTTAATACGTTTTACAATACACTGTTCCCCATTATCGGCTATGCGGGGTCAATTATCACCATGATATGGGGTTGGGCACTGTTAGCAGGCAATGATGTGATGGCAGACGAGTTTGTCGCCGGTCATGTAATTTTCGGCGTTGGTATGATTGCCGCCTGTGTATCGACAGTGGCAGCGTCATCCGGTCACTTTCTGCTCATTCCCAAAAATGCATCGGGGAGCAAAAGCGACGGAACGCCGGTACAGGCTTATTCTTCATTAATCGGTAATTGCCTCATTGCCGTTCCCGTATTACTCACCCTGCTCGGTTTCATTTGGTCGATAACGCTGTTACGCAGTGCCGACATAACACCACATTATGTCGCCGGTCACGTATTGCTTGGGTTAACCGCAATCTGTGCCTGTCTCATTGGCCTTGTAGCCACAATCGTCCATCAAACACGTAATACGTTCTCATCCAAAGAGCACTGGCTGTGGTGTTATTGGGTTATTTTTCTCGGCTCAATCACGGTGCTGCAGGGCATATACGTCTTAGTCAGTTCCGATGCAAGCGCTCGACTGGCTCCCGGCATTATTCTCATTTGCCTCGGAATGATCTGTTACAGCATATTCTCAAAAGTCTGGCTACTGGCACTGGTCTGGAGACGTACCTGTTCATTAGCCAACAGAATTCCGATGATTCCCGTCTTCACCTGCCTGTTTTGCCTTTTCCTGGCATCGTTTCTTGCGGAAATGGCGCAGCCCGACATGGGATATTTTATTCCTTCGCGGGTTCTGGTCGGTTTGGGAGCGGTATGCTTTACGTTGTTCTCAATCGTTTCAATATTAGAAGCGGGTTCTGCTAAAAAATAATTGCAACGTACCGGATAAAACCAGCGTCGACCAATTGCGTAACGCTGGTTTTTCTTAGGTATCATGAAATAACTTAACATTGATGGTTAAGTATAAAAAAACAGCAAAGTTACTGTCTTTTTTCAACCTGTTCATATTTTATAAAGATCTGGCCTTCGGTCGATTTTTAATCACCATTCCCCCACCTTATTTTAAGCATGGAGGGTTTCAGTTCACGGGCTTATTAGAAAATAATCACAAGATAGCCACTATCAAAATTAGCTCATTTTTAATGCGGCTCTAATAATTTTCATCTTTAGGTAATAGGTCAGGACGACTTCGCTGCAATCAAATCCTGCGCACAAGCCCACGCACTCGACCACGCCCACTGGAAGTTATAGCCCCCCAGCCAGCCGGTGACGTCCATCACTTCGCCGATGAAATACAGCCCAGGCACTTTGCGCGCTTCCATCGTCCGTGAAGAGAGTTCGTTGGTATCCACGCCGCCGAGCGTCACTTCGGCAGTGCGATAGCCTTCAGTGCCGTTCGGCTGCACACGCCAGTCGGTCAATGTGCTAATCAGTGCCTGTTGGTCACGTACGTTGAGCTGTTTTAGCGAGACATCCGGGATTTGCCCGAGTTGTTGTAAGCGTTCAACCAACCGCTTCGGTAGATGAACCGCCAGTGTGTTTTTCAGGCTCTGATTCGGATGTGCGTTACGCTGTTCATTCAGGAAGGTTTCGAGGTCCACATCCGGTAGCAGATTAATGCTGACAAATTCACCCGGTTGCCAGTAGCTGGAAATCTGCAACACTGCCGGTCCAGACAAGCCGCGATGGGTGAAGAGTAAGTTCTCACGGAAAACGGTGCCGTTTTCAGCCGTAATCACGGAAGGTACCGCCACACCCGCCAGCACCTGTAACTCCTCGAGCAACGGTTTATGCAAAGTGAATGGCACCAGACCCGCGCGGGTCGGCAGCACGTTGAGGCCAAATTGTTCGGCAATCTTATAACCAAACGGCGATGCCCCCAGCCCCGGCATTGACAGCCCACCGGTCGCGATGACCAGTTTTTCGCTACCGACGGTCATGCCATTCAGTTCAAGCGTGAAGCCTGTTTCATCCTTCGCCACACTCAGCACTTCACTTCGCAATCTGAAGGTCACATTGCCCTTCTCGCACTCAGCCACCAGCATGTCGACAATCTGCTGCGCGGAGTCATCACAGAAGAGTTGCCCTAACGTTTTCTCGTGCCAGGCAATGCCGTGTTTATTGACCAGATCAATGAAATCCCACTGAGTAAAACGTGCGAGTGCAGACTTACAAAAATGCGGATTCTGGCTCAGATAAGCGCCTGGTTCGACAAAAAGGTTGGTAAAGTTGCAGCGCCCACCGCCAGACATGAGGATTTTGCGCCCTGGTTTTTTACCATTATCGATCAGCAGAACCCGGCGTCCTGCCTGACCTGCCAGCGCAGAACAGAACATACCCGCCGCACCAGCGCCTATAATAATGGCATCAAACCTTTCCACGTTGCGCTCCTCTAAGAAAAAACGGGCGTGAATTGTAAAGATTCCTCAGTGGTCGCACCAGCATCAATATTACTAAAAGGAAGTATTTGCCTGAATTATATAAGATAATTATTTTTTGAGTGCAATCTATACAGGAGGCAAATCAAAAAAAGTCTATATTTCACTTTGCCCGCGCCGCGAAAGTCACTGATAATGCGCCGCGTTCATGTCCTCAAAATGGCGTAACGTCCTATGCTACATTTGTTTGCTGGCCTGGATTTGCATACCGGGCTGTTATTATTGCTTGCACTGGCTTTTGTGCTGTTCTACGAAGCCATCAATGGTTTCCATGACACAGCCAACGCCGTGGCAACCGTTATCTATACCCGCGCGATGCGTTCTCAGCTCGCCGTGGTTATGGCGGCGGTGTTCAACTTTTTGGGTGTTTTGCTGGGTGGTCTGAGTGTTGCCTATGCCATTGTGCATATGCTGCCGACGGATCTGCTGCTTAATATGGGATCGTCTCATGGCCTTGCCATGGTGTTCTCTATGTTGCTGGCGGCGATTATCTGGAACCTGGGTACCTGGTACTTTGGTTTACCTGCATCCAGCTCTCATACGCTGATTGGCGCGATCATCGGGATTGGTTTAACCAATGCGTTGATGACCGGGACGTCAGTGGTGGATGCACTCAATATCCCGAAAGTATTAAGTATTTTCGGTTCTCTGATCGTTTCCCCTATTGTCGGCCTGGTGTTTGCTGGCGGTCTGATTTTCTTGCTGCGTCGCTACTGGAGCGGCACCAAGAAACGCGCCCGTATCCACCTGACCCCAGCGGAGCGTGAAAAGAAAGACGGCAAGAAAAAGCCGCCGTTCTGGACGCGTATCGCGCTGATCCTTTCCGCTATCGGTGTGGCGTTTTCTCACGGCGCAAATGATGGTCAGAAAGGCATTGGTCTGGTTATGTTGGTACTGATTGGCGTCGCGCCAGCAGGCTTCGTGGTGAATATGAATGCTACTGGCTACGAAATCACCCGTACCCGTGATGCCATCAACAACGTGGAAGCTTACTTTGAGCAGCACCCTGCGCTGCTGAAACAGGCTACCGGTGCTGATCAGTTAGTACCGGCTCCGGAAGCTGGCGCAACGCAACCTGCGGAGTTCCATTGCCATCCGTCGAATACCATTAACGCGCTCAACCGCCTGAAAGGCATGTTGACTACTGATGTGGAAAGCTACGACAAGCTGTCGCTTGATCAACGTAGCCAGATGCGCCGCATTATGCTGTGCGTTTCTGACACTATCGACAAAGTGGTGAAGATGCCTGGCGTGAGTGCAGACGATCAGCGCCTGTTGAAGAAACTGAAGTCCGACATGCTTAGCACCATCGAGTATGCGCCGGTGTGGATCATCATGGCGGTCGCGCTGGCGTTAGGTATCGGTACGATGATTGGCTGGCGTCGTGTGGCAACGACTATCGGTGAGAAAATCGGTAAGAAAGGCATGACCTACGCTCAGGGGATGTCTGCCCAGATGACTGCGGCAGTGTCTATCGGCCTGGCGAGTTATACCGGGATGCCGGTTTCCACTACCCACGTACTCTCCTCTTCTGTCGCGGGGACGATGGTGGTAGATGGCGGCGGCTTACAGCGTAAAACCGTGACCAGTATTCTGATGGCCTGGGTGTTTACCCTTCCGGCTGCGGTACTGCTTTCCGGCGGGCTTTACTGGCTCTCCTTGCAGTTCCTGTAATCGCACGCACCAAAACGAGCGGGTCAGCTGGCCCGCTTCAGATTGTTGACATAGTGCGCTTTGTTCATGCCGGATGCGGCGTGAACGCCTTATCCGGCCTACAAAAACATGCAAATTCAATAGATTGCAGAGATTATGTAGGCCTGATAAGCGTAGCGCATCAGGCAATTTTGCGTTTGTAATCAGTCTCGAGCGGGTCAGTTTGCTGGCCCGCTTTTTTTATGCGTTATTTTTGCTGAAGTGCTTAATGCCAAATCATCAATGCAATCAGACTGACCACCACCAGACCACACAATGCGCTGGTCAGAATAAACTGCCGACGCACCCGCTCACAGCGGCGAATAAACTCATCATCGTGATGATCGCGATAACGTTGGGCATAGATATACCAAACGAGACGCACCTGTTTGTTGGGTTGGCCATGTGAGGTAAAAAAGCCCCCTCCATCAACATATTGATAGAGCAATGGATCGCAGTTACGCAGTACCACTAACAACGCGCGTAGTGATGAGAAATAGCGCGCCATGTTAACAATGCAAACGACACATAAAGCCCAAAATAATGCGACGGTGCTTATCATACCTCCTCCCCGGCGACCTGCCCGCGGAGTTCCACCCCGGGGCTACCGCTCCCGATACGCTGCCAATCAGTTAACACCAGGTCCTGGAGAAACCGCTTTTGTGGTGACCAACATCCGAGCGGCTCTATAGATAGTGTAGGAGATCAGGTTGTTTTTTTTCCAGAAGGTTAACCACTATCAATATATTCATGCCGAAAATTTGTTTATCTAACGGGTAAGCAAGGCGGATTGACGGATCATCCGGGTCGCTATAAGGTAAGGATGGTCTTAACACTGAATCTTTACGGCTGGGTTAGCCCCGCGCACGTAGTTCGCAGGACGCGGGTGACGTAACGGCACAAGAAACGCTAGCTGGCCAGTCATCGACAACTTTATGGAAGGAGTAACACTATGGCTTATAAACACATTCTCATCGCGGTCGATCTCTCCCCGGAAAGCAAAGTTCTGGTAGAGAAAGCAGTCTCTATGGCTCGCCCCTACAATGCGAAAGTTTCTCTGATCCACGTAGATGTAAACTACTCTGACCTATACACCGGGCTTATTGATGTGAATCTGGGTGATATGCAGAAACGCATCTCTGAAGAGACACATCATGCGCTGACCGAGCTTTCCACTAATGCAGGCTACCCAATCACTGAAACCCTGAGCGGCAGCGGCGATCTGGGCCAGGTTCTGGTCGATGCAATCAAGAAATACGATATGGATCTGGTGGTTTGTGGTCACCACCAGGACTTCTGGAGCAAACTAATGTCTTCCGCACGTCAGCTGATCAACACCGTTCACGTTGATATGCTGATTGTTCCGCTGCGCGACGAAGAAGAATAATCTTCCCTCCACGACGTGTGCCTGAACGCCCGCATATGCGGGCGTTTTGCTTTTTGGCGCGCCTTGTTACCTGATGCAGCGTATACGCCTTATCTGGCCTACGATCTGCGTACGCAATCAAAATCCCCAGCCAATACAACATTTAACACCATCATATTTTCCATCATTAGTGTGATCAGCTGGTTATTTTCTGTTGTAATAGTGTATTAATCTATTCACCGCATCAATATTAAGAATCTCTGACAGATGTAAACTTTTTCGCGCGTTATCCCTTACGCGTTCATACTTTTCAGGATGGTATTGGAAGGTTAATAAATATGAATACAACAACACCCATGGGGATGCTGCAGCAACCTCGCCCATTTTTCATGATCTTTTTTGTCGAGTTATGGGAGCGATTCGGCTACTACGGCGTGCAGGGCGTACTGGCGGTTTTCTTCGTTAAACAGCTTGGATTCTCGCAAGAACAGGCTTTTGTCACCTTTGGTGCGTTTGCTGCGCTGGTCTATGGCCTCATCTCCATTGGCGGCTATGTCGGCGACCACCTACTGGGGACCAAACGCACCATTGTTCTTGGAGCGCTTGTGCTGGCGATTGGCTACTTCATGACCGGGATGTCGCTACTTAAGCCTGACCTGATTTTCATCGCCCTGGGCACTATCGCTGTCGGTAACGGCCTGTTTAAAGCTAACCCCGCCAGCTTGCTTTCGAAGTGCTATCCGCCGAAAGATCCACGGCTTGATGGCGCATTCACCCTGTTCTATATGTCGATCAATATCGGCTCGTTGATAGCGTTATCGTTGGCCCCTGTGATCGCTGATAGATTCGGCTATTCAGTCACCTACAACCTGTGCGGTGCGGGATTAATTATCGCGCTATTGGTTTACATCGCCTGTCGCGGAATGGTGAAAGACATTGGTTCTGAACCCGACTTCAAGCCGATGAGCTTCAGCAAACTGTTGTACGTGTTACTTGGCAGCGTGGTGATGATCTTCGTCTGTGCATGGCTGATGCACAACGTAGAAGTCGCCAATCTAGTGCTGATTGCTCTCTCCATCGTCGTCACCATCATCTTCTTTCGTCAGGCATTCAAGCTGGATAAAACCGGGCGTAATAAAATGTTTGTCGCCTTTGTTCTGATGCTCGAAGCGGTGGTGTTTTACATTCTCTACGCCCAGATGCCAACGTCGCTGAACTTCTTTGCCATCAACAACGTGCATCATGAAATTCTCGGCTTTTCCATCAACCCGGTCAGCTTCCAGGCGCTTAACCCGTTCTGGGTGGTACTCGCCAGCCCAATACTGGCAGGTATCTACACGCATTTGGGTAACAAAGGCAAAGACCTCTCGATGCCGATGAAATTTACTCTCGGTATGTTTATGTGCTCGCTGGGCTTTTTGACGGCTGCAGCTGCGGGAATGTGGTTTGCTGATGCACAAGGACTGACATCGCCGTGGTTTATCGTGCTGGTTTACTTGTTCCAGAGCCTGGGTGAACTGTTTATTAGCGCCCTTGGCCTGGCGATGATTGCTGCCCTGGTGCCGCAGCATTTGATGGGCTTTATTCTCGGGATGTGGTTCCTGACGCAGGCTGCCGCGTTCTTGCTGGGCGGCTATGTGGCAACATTTACCGCAGTACCAGACAACATTACCGATCCGCTTGAGACGTTGCCCGTCTATACCAGCGTGTTTGGTAAAATTGGCCTGGTTACGCTGGGCGTTGCAGTAGTGATGCTGTTGATGGTGCCGTGGCTGAAACGCATGATTGAGACGCCGGAAAGCCATTAATTATTCTTGCAGAACACAGGGTAGCAATAACACTACCCTGCTTTAGTTTCACACCGGCGTACCTGCATAAATATCAAAGCGATGCCCTTTGGTAACTACCGCGTTTGGCGTGGCGACATTCGCCAGCGGTGGCGCGTAGTCCGGGCGCTTTACCACCACGCGTTTGGTCGCCAGCAAGCGTGCAGGCTCCAGCAATCCATCAGCGTCGAGATCCGGCCCCACCAGCGACTGGAACACGCGCATCTCTTTTTTCACCAGCGCGCTTTTCTGCTTATGCGGGAACATCGGGTCGAGATAGACCACCTGCGGGCGGGGAGTAATATCGGTTAGCGCCGTCAGGCTGGAGGCGTGGATTAACTGTAAACGCTCCTGCAACCAGCCGCCGATTTCCGCATCCGCATAACCACGCGCCAGGCCGTCGTCGAGCAATGCAGCAACCACCGGATTACGCTCCAGCATCCGCACGCGGCAGCCGACTGAAGCCAGCACAAAGGCATCGCGCCCCAGTCCTGCGGTAGCGTCCACCACGTCCGGGAGATAATCGCCTTTAATGCCCACCGCTTTCGCCACCGCCTCACCGCGTCCACCGCCAAATTTGCGACGGTGCGCCATCGCTCCGCCAACAAAATCAACAAAGATGCCACCAAGCTTCGGCTCATCACGCTTGCGCAGTTCCAGATGCTCCGGTGTTAACACCAGCGCCATCAGGTTGTCTTCATCGTGCTCCAGCCCCCAGCGAGCCGCCAGAACAGATAAGGCACCGTCTCCGGTGCCTGTTTCATCAATTAAGCAGATTTTCACTGAATGATCAGCCCTTAATGCCGTAATGCTCCAGCATCGCATCCAGTTGCGGTTCACGACCACGGAAGCGTTTGAACAGATCCATCGGCTCTTCTGAACCGCCACGGCTCAGAATGTTGTCGAGGAACGACTGCCCGGTTTCACGGTTGAAAATACCCTCTTCCTCAAAGCGTGAGAAGGCATCTGCCGCCAGTACGTCAGCCCACAGGTAGCTGTAGTAACCTGCCGCATAACCACCGGCGAAAATATGGCTGAAAGCGTGCGGGAAACGGCCCCATGACGGAGACGGTACCACGGCAACCAGTTTTTTGATTTCTGCCAGAGTTTCGAGGATTTTCGCCCCCTGATCCGGACGGAATTCTGCATGTAGACGGAAATCGAACAGGCCGAACTCCAGCTGACGCAGAATAAACAGCGCCGCCTGGTAGTTCTTCGCCGCCAGCATTTTATCCAACAGTTCTTTCGGCAGCGGTTCGCCAGTCTCATAGTGACCGGAGATAAACGCCAGCGCCTCCGGCTCCCAGCACCAGTTTTCCATAAACTGGCTCGGCAGTTCGACCGCATCCCACGGTACCCCGCTGATCCCGGATACACCGGCGGTTTCAATGCGGGTCAGCATATGATGCAGACCATGACCGAACTCGTGGAACAGCG
The DNA here is from genome assembly GCF_002965285.1 of Escherichia sp. MOD1-EC5990. Taxonomy (NCBI): domain Bacteria; kingdom Pseudomonadati; phylum Pseudomonadota; class Gammaproteobacteria; order Enterobacterales; family Enterobacteriaceae; genus Escherichia; species Escherichia sp. MOD1-EC5990. The sequence continues at coordinate 22,469 of NZ_PTRV01000012.1, forward strand.
TGATTACTTCGTCATGGGTAAACAGCGCTGGTTTACCATTCACCGGGCGGTTGAAGTTACATGTCAGGTACGCGACCGGTTTTTGCAGCGAACCGTCGGCTTTACGCATCTGGCCTACGCAGTCATCCATCCACGCCCCGCCACGCTTGTTTTCACGGGCATACAGGTCGAGGTAGAAGCTGCCGCGCAGTTCGTTGTTCTCGTCATACAGTTCGAAGAAACGGACATCCGGATGCCAGACATCAACATCTTTGCGCTCTTTAGCGGTGATGCCGTAAATACGTTTCACCACTTCAAACAAGCCGTTAACCGCTTTGTTTTCCGGGAAGTACGGACGCAGCTGTTCGTCGCTGATGCTGTAAAGATGCTGTTTCTGTTTTTCGCTGTAGTAAGCGATATCCCACGGCTGCAACTCATCGACGCCAAATTCGGCTTTGGCGAAGGTGCGCAGCTGTGCCAGCTCTTTTTCACCCTGCGGACGGGCGCGTTTTGCCAGATCGGTTAAGAAATCAAGCACCTGCTGCGGGTTTTCTGCCATTTTAGTGGCAAGGGATTTAAAGGCGTAGTTTTCAAAGCCCAGCAGTTGCGCCAGTTCGTGACGCAGCGCGAGGATCTCTTCCATCACCTTGCTATTGTCCCACTTACCGGCGTTCGGGCCTTGATCGGAAGCGCGAGTGCTGTAAGCGCGATACATCTCTTCACGCAAGGCCTGGTTGTCGCAGTAGGTCATTACCGGCAAATAGCTTGGGATATCCAGCGTCAGCAAGTAGCCTTCCAGTTCTTTCGCTTCGGCCTGGGCTTTTGCCGCCGCCAGCGCGCTTTCTGGCATACCCGCCAGTTCCGCTTCGTCGGTAACGAGTTTGGTCCAGCCCATCGTCGCATCAAGGACGTTGTTGCTGTACTGGTTGCCCAGTTCGGAAAGACGGGTAGCAATTTCGCCGTAGCGTTGCTGTTTCTCTTTCGGCAGACCGATGCCAGAGAGTTCAAAATCACGCAGGGCGTTATCAACCGCTTTCTTCTGCGCCGTATTCAGCGTGGCGTAATGATCGCCATCGCGCAGATCGCGGTACGCTTTATACAGCCCTTCATGTTGCCCTACCCAGGTGCTGTATTCCGACAGCAGTGGCAGGGTTTGTTCGTAGGCTTCACGCAGTTCCGGGCTATTTTTCACCGAGTTCAGGTGGCTGACCGGGGAGAAGATACGCCCCAACACATCGTCCACTTCCGCCAGCGGCTGGCAGAGATTTTCCCAGGTGTACGGTGCCCCTTGCGCTACTACGCGCTCCACATTTTCGCGGCAGTCATTCAATGCCTTCGTCACGGCTGGAACGACATGTTCCGGGAGAATTTTAGAAAACGGAGGCAATTCAAAGGGAGTCAGTAACGGATTCGTCATTAGCGCAGTCCTGGTTAAAGAGGTTAAGGAAGCGCTCAACAGGCGCTTTACATAATGTGTGTAGCATGGGGTTAAGTGTAGTGAATTTCAATGAGAAACGTTACGCTTTCGCGGCGACGGCCTCTTTTCGGTATACTGTCCTGATAGGCTTTTGTGCGCCCCGAATACGGGCCGATTTTTACTTACCGGAACACCTTTACCCATGCTCAGTTATCGCCACAGCTTTCACGCTGGCAACCACGCCGACGTCCTTAAACATACCGTTCAGAGCCTGATCATCGAGTCGCTGAAAGAGAAAGATAAACCGTTTCTCTATCTCGATACCCACGCAGGGGCCGGGCGTTATCAGTTAGGCAGCGAACATGCCGAGCGTACCGGCGAATATCTCGAAGGTATCGCCCGTATCTGGCAGCAGGACGATTTGCCTGCGGAGCTGGAGGCGTACATCAATGTGGTAAAACACTTCAACCGTAGCGGTCAGTTGCGTTACTACCCCGGTTCACCGTTGATTGCCCGTCAGTTACTGCGTGAACAGGACAGTCTGCAACTGACCGAGCTGCACCCGAGCGATTTCCCGTTGCTGCGTGCTGAATTTCAGAAAGACAGCCGTGCGCGCGTGGAAAAAGCCGACGGTTTCCAGCAGCTTAAAGCCAAGCTGCCGCCGGTTTCTCGCCGTGGTTTAATCCTTATCGACCCGCCGTATGAAATGAAAACCGACTATCAGGCGGTGGTCAGCGGCATTAACGAGGGGTATAAACGTTTTGCCACAGGCGTCTACGCGCTGTGGTATCCAGTGGTGCTGCGTCAGCAAATCAAGCGCATGATCCACGATCTGGAAGCGACCGGTATTCGCAAGATTATGCAAATTGAACTGGCGGTACTGCCAGACAGCGATCGCCGTGGCATGACCGCTTCCGGCATGATTGTGATTAACCCGCCGTGGAAGCTGGAACAGCAGATGAATAACGTGTTGCCGTGGTTGCACAGCAAACTGGTTCCGGCTGGCACCGGGCATGCCACCGTAAGCTGGATCGTGCCAGAGTAATTGCAGCCATCGCTGGCACCTATTACGTCTCGCGCTACAATCGCGGTAATCAACGATAAGGACAATATGTCATGACTAAACACTATGATTACATCGCCATCGGCGGCGGCAGCGGCGGTATCGCCTCCATCAACCGCGCGGCTATGTACGGTCAGAAATGCGCGCTGATTGAAGCCAAAGAACTGGGCGGCACCTGCGTGAATGTTGGCTGCGTGCCGAAAAAAGTGATGTGGCACGCGGCGCAAATCCGTGAAGCGATCCACATGTACGGCCCGGATTATGGTTTCGATACCACCATCAATAAGTTCAACTGGGAAACGTTGATCGCCAGCCGTACCGCCTATATCGACCGTATTCATACCTCCTATGAAAACGTGCTCGGTAAAAATAACGTTGATGTAATCAAAGGCTTTGCCCGCTTCGTTGATGCCAAAACCATTGAAGTAAACGGCGAAACCATCACGGCCGATCATATCCTGATCGCCACCGGCGGTCGCCCGAGCCACCCGGATATTCCGGGCGTGGAATACGGTATTGATTCCGATGGCTTCTTCGCCCTTCCTGCTTTGCCAGAGCGTGTAGCGGTTGTTGGCGCGGGTTACATCGCCGTTGAACTGGCGGGTGTGATTAACGGCCTCGGCGCAAAGACGCATCTGTTTGTTCGTAAACATGCGCCGCTGCGCAGCTTCGACCCGATGATCTCTGAAACGCTGGTCGAAGTGATGAACGCCGAAGGTCCGCAGTTGCACACCAACGCCATCCCGAAAGCGGTCGTGAAAAATGCTGATGGCAGCCTGACGCTGGAGCTGGAAGATGGTCGCAGTGAAACGGTGGATTGCCTGATTTGGGCGATTGGTCGTGAGCCTGCCAATGACAACATTAACCTCGAAGCCGCTGGCGTAAAAACCAACGAAAAAGGCTATATCGTCGTCGATAAATATCAAAATACCAGCGTTGAAGGTATTTACGCGGTGGGCGATAACACGGGCGCAGTGGAACTGACACCGGTGGCAGTTGCAGCAGGCCGCCGCCTCTCTGAACGCCTGTTTAATAACAAGCCGGATGAGCATCTGGATTACAGCAATATTCCGACCGTGGTCTTCAGCCATCCGCCGATTGGGACTGTTGGTTTAACGGAACCGCAGGCGCGCGAGCAATACGGCGACGATCAGGTGAAAGTGTATAAATCCTCTTTCACCGCGATGTATACCGCCGTCACCACGCACCGCCAGCCGTGCCGCATGAAACTGGTGTGCGTTGGACCGGAAGAGAAGATTGTCGGTATTCACGGCATTGGCTTTGGTATGGATGAAATGTTGCAGGGCTTCGCAGTGGCGCTGAAGATGGGCGCAACCAAAAAAGACTTCGACAATACCGTCGCCATTCACCCAACGGCGGCAGAAGAGTTCGTTACCATGCGTTAAATGTTAAAGGGCAAAGAGTGGTGTGCTCTTTGCCCTTAGTTACGTTTCCGCTATCAGTTCAGAAGCTGAAGCAGGAAGCGGATCAGTTCCATCAGCGCAATTAACGCCCCAAGAACGATGATTGCTTTATCAATCACCCGTTTTCTCCATGCGATGGAGTGAGAATGCATCCGCTTACTCATCCACTGCCTGTCACGGCGCATGCCTCATTGTTAGATGTGGGCAATCTCACTCCGGCCAGAGCATCAGTTAACGGCACCACCCGTACTTCTGACCAGGACTTTGAAAGCGTTTATGCGCATTACCAGAGTGAAAATGCCTCAGAGCTAACTGGATAATTATACAGTACTTGCGGGTTATAAAACCAGCACGTCCTTGCAATAGTTTCAGTATGGTATTAGCATTGATGTGTTAGATGATGGCTATCTCACTCCAGCCAGAGCCACCAATTCTGGGCTGAAGAGTAAAAAAACCGACGCGAAGTCGGTTTTTTTACGTCCGGATTCGGACAAGGCTTGGTACGGCAGCGACCCGATGAAAGTATATCAATCCTCTTTCACCACCATGTATAGCAAACTGTCCCTTCGCCAGCTGAAGAAATCGCTAACGCTTGCAATGTTAGCCACTGGCTAATAGTATTGAACCGTTAGATGTGGGCATTCTCACTCCAGCCAGAGCCACCAACTCTGGCTGAAGAGTAAAAAACCGACGCAAAGTCGGTTTTTTTACATCCTGATTCAGACTTCCTTTCAAATGAACACCCAACGCTTAATTCACACCTATTACCTTCCTCTGCACTTACACATTCGTTAAAACATATATGTTTTTGACTTATCCGCTTCGAAGAGAGACACTACCTGCAACAATAAGGAGCGCAATATGTCATTTCTGTTACCCATCCAATTGTTCAAAATTCTTGCCGATGAAACCCGTCTGGGCATCGTTTTACTGCTCAGCGAACTGGGAGAGTTATGCGTCTGCGATCTCTGCACTGCCCTCGATCAGTCGCAGCCCAAGATCTCCCGCCATCTGGCATTACTGCGTGAAAGTGGGCTATTGCTGGACCGCAAGCAGGGTAAGTGGGTTCATTATCGCTTATCGCCGCATATTCCAGCATGGGCGGCGAAAATTATTGAGCAGGCCTGGCGATGCGAACAGGAAAAGGTTCAGGTGATTGTCCGTAACCTCGTCAGACAAAATTGTTCCGCAGACAGTAAGAATATTTGTAGTTAAAAAATTTATCTAAACACATATGAATATTCGAATGTGTTTTATCCAGGAGGCATGATGTTACTGGCGGGCGCTATCTTTGTCCTGACCATCGTATTGGTTATCTGGCAGCCGAAAGGTTTAGGCATCGGCTGGAGTGCGACACTGGGCGCCGTACTGGCGTTAGTTACTGGCGTGGTCCATCCGGGCGATATTCCGGTGGTGTGGAATATCGTCTGGAACGCGACGGCTGCGTTTATTGCCGTCATTATCATCAGCCTGCTGCTGGATGAGTCCGGCTTTTTTGAATGGGCGGCACTGCACGTCTCACGCTGGGGCAATGGGCGCGGTCGCTTGCTGTTTACCTGGATTGTCCTGCTCGGTGCTACCGTTGCTGCCCTGTTTGCCAATGATGGTGCGGCGCTTATTTTGACGCCGATTGTCATCGCCATGCTGCTGGCTTTAGGGTTCAGCAAAGGCACTACGCTGGCGTTTGTTATGGCGGCCGGATTCATTGCCGATACCGCCAGTCTGCCGCTTATTGTCTCTAACCTGGTGAATATCGTTTCAGCAGATTTCTTTGGCCTTGGTTTTCGCGAATATGCCTCGGTGATGGTGCCGGTGGATATCGCTGCAATACTGGCTACCCTGGTGATGTTGCATCTCTATTTCCGCAAAGATATTCCGCAGAACTACGACATGGCGCTGCTTAAATCTCCCGTAGAAGCGGTTAAAGATCCTGCCACCTTCAAAACTGGCTGGGTTGTTTTACTGCTTCTGCTGGTGGGATTTTTCGTCCTGGAACCGCTCGGCATTCCGGTAAGCGCCATTGCGGCAGTAGGCGCGCTGATATTATTTGCCGTCGCTAAACGCGGCCATGCGATTAATACGGGTAAAGTGCTGCGCGGTGCCCCCTGGCAGATTGTCATCTTCTCGCTCGGCATGTATCTGGTGGTTTACGGCCTGCGCAATGCCGGACTAACGGAATATCTTTCTGGCGTACTCAACGTGCTGGCGGATCACGGCCTGTGGGCGGCGACGCTCGGCACCGGATTCCTCACCGCCTTCCTCTCTTCTATTATGAACAATATGCCGACGGTACTGGTTGGCGCGTTGTCCATTGATGGCAGCACGGCATCTGGTGTCATCAAAGAAGCGATGGTTTATGCCAACGTGATTGGCTGCGATTTGGGGCCGAAAATTACACCGATTGGTAGCCTGGCAACGCTGCTCTGGCTGCACGTACTTTCGCAGAAGAATATGACTATCAGCTGGGGATATTACTTCCGTACAGGGATTATCATGACCCTGCCGGTGCTGTTTGTGACGCTTACCGCGCTGGCGCTTCGTCTCTCTTTCACATCGTAATGAGATACTGATATGAGCAACATTACTATTTATCACAACCCGGCCTGCGGCACGTCGCGTAATACGCTGGAGATGATCCGCAACAGCGGTACAGAACCGACCATTATCTATTATCTGGAAACACCGCCAACGCGCGATGAGCTGGTCAAACTCATTGCCGATATGGGGATTTCCGTACGCGCGCTGTTGCGTAAAAACGTCGAGCCGTATGAGGAACTGGGCCTTGCAGAAGATAAATTTACTGACGATCGGTTAATCGACTTTATGCTTCAGCACCCGATTCTGATTAATCGCCCGATTGTGGTGACGCCGCTAGGAACTCGCCTGTGCCGCCCTTCAGAAGTGGTGCTGGAAATTCTGCCAGATGCGCAACAAGGCGCGTTCACCAAGGAAGATGGCGAAAAAGTGGTTGATGAAGCGGGTAAACGCCTGAAATAACTATAGGGGGATATGCCCCCTTATTTGTTCTTCGTGGCTCCTTCGCCATCTGTTTTGCTGTTTACGCAGCACTCCTCACATAAAAATTCAATTATCGCTTCCAGCATTGCGTATTGCGAAACACACATCAGCGTCCGACTCTCACGGTTTTGTTTGACCAACCCTACCGATACCAGTGCTGAAATATGGTGACTGAGTGTAGAGCCGGGTATCCCAAGCTGCTTTTGCAACTCACCGACCGGCAACCCTTGTTCCCCCGCTTTGACCAGATGCTTAAATATGAACAAACGGGTCGGATGACCTAACTCTTTCAGTGCCTTAGCGACCTCTTCCAATTGCATGTGTCACCCCCTCTGTCTGGTTGATATTTCGATAATACCAGAAATATCTTGATCTGAACTTCATTTCGATTATTCTGGAAATATAGTTTTATTCAATGAGGTTACTTATGAGTAGTTGGCTTGCGATGCTGCAAGATGCCGCAGAGATGTTTGTGTTTCTCGCCGTCGAGCTTTCTTTGCTGTTTATGGTGATTAGTGCCGGTGTCAGCCTGATAAGACAAAAGGTGCCAGACCATAAAATCCAGCAGATGATGGGGGCCAGAAAAGGGAGAGGCTATCTCCTGGCTGCTCTGTTGGGAGCCGTTACCCCGTTCTGTAGTTGCTCGACAATACCCATGCTACGTGGATTGTTGTCAGCGAAAGCCGGGTTTGGTCCGACTCTCACTTTTTTATTTGTTTCACCGTTACTTAATCCCATTATCGTCGGGTTAATGTGGGTGACCTTTGGTTGGAAAGTTACCTTGTTGTACGCGATTATCGCCGCCGGCGTCTCCGTACTTGCCAGTATTATCCTGGATTCTCTGAGATTTGAACGTCATATCATTGCCAGTAAAAGCTCATCAGCAAATTGTTGCTCTCCAGCCAAAACTTCGCCGGGGACGACATATACGCCAATAAAAGTGAGTTGCTGTAGTCCAGCGGCTAAAGCCATTGAGAAACCGGTAGTAAACTGTTGCAGTACCAAAGCTGTGGTAAGTATTAATCCCATAAAACTAGCCACCAAAGATGCGTTGCAACAGTTTAAAGATGTACTGCCATATCTTTTGTTAGGGGTATTAATAGGCTCTTTTATTTATGGCTTTATTCCCTCAGCGTGGATTGCCGCTCATGCAGGGGCAGATAATCCCTTCGCCATCCCATTGAGCGCCGTTGTCGGAATCCCGCTGTATATCCGGGCAGAGGCGGTTATCCCTCTGGCATCTGTTCTGATGACAAAAGGAATGGGTCTGGGAGCATTAATGGCATTAATCATCGGCAGTGCCGGCGCAAGTCTGACGGAAGTGATATTACTTAAATCAATGTTCAGAATACCGATGATAGTTGCATTCCTGACGGTTATCTTAGGTATGGCTATCTTGATGGGCTATTTGACTCAAATGCTATTTTAAATAGATGCCAGCAGTAAACTATAAGGAGCATTGTGAGTGCCTTATCCTTCTGAGTAGAAAATCATAGATAGGATAATCCTTAAAAATCACAAATAACTTAACTAATGCTTTGAGAATGATGACGGATCCGTCAGTAAGTCATCAATCGACAATCACCACGCAATCATGCTTCTCTGACATTTTATCGGAGAAGCAATGCCTCTTTGTCTCAGTGCTATCCCCCCTTTTAAAGGGCAGATTTCAGTCGCCAATACAACACATTTTTAAATACACTTTAACCTGGTTCATTATTACACATCTAAAACATCACAAAAATATCACTTCACACACTATCGGAGAACATCATAACTTTTTAAAATGAGCGCTTTTTGATAGTTGTTAATGTTTTCCTTTACGATACTATCACTGCCCTTTTTTTATACACAAATATTACCGGGTGGAAATGAAAGGGAAGTTAAAGGTAATTATATCAGGAAGATATGACGCATTGTGTTTATTTCCGCGTAGAAGAAAATCCATTCCTGTTCTAATTCTCCGATTTGCAAAAATTTAGCGAAATAGATGAACAATAAGGAATGTTATGTCAATTGACTTTACCCCAGGTATGATAAATACATATCACGGCGATATTTATAACCGCACAACAGATACCGACAATATTAAAACACCAAACACACCGATGTGGCCTTGTGATAATCAGGAAGAACAGCAACCCATTAATTTTTCATTGTCTGAAGAAGGATATAACGCTGAACAATTTGATTTAGCGCAACAACAACTCCAACAAATTAATGCGTGCCACACGAACACCACATATACAAATGCAGACTACTCAAAAGTTGTGGCTCAACTTGTAAAACTTATTAATAACATTGAAACGATAAGTTCGACACCACTTACGCAACAGACACAATCAATACTTAATCAGATTAATAACATTAGATACGAAAAGAACAAAAGTGCTGAATGTCGAATCATTGTTGTCGCTAATCCTAAACCCGACAAGGCAATCATAACTAAAATTAGCGTAGAAGAGGGAATACCCATAACATTCAGTGTCCAAACCATGTTTTCAGATACTAATTTTATTGCTGAACAACGAGCTGACTTACCAACTAATATAAAAGATATTCAAAGCCTGTATCAAAAAATGACGAAGTTATATATTGAGCACAGTGAAAATAAAAACAGAATGAAAGTCTTTGCCGGAACCAACTTTATTGATTTCAATATGACAGGACAGAACCTGTCCGGGTTCGTTCTAACCTTGTCAAGGTTTTATTTCGAAGATCTACTTAATATAAATTTCACTGACGCAAATTTATGTGACACTATTTTTTCACATAAGGAACACCCTACCCATAAATTATATAAAGATGAACAATATCTTGACAAACAAATTGAAGGTTTATTTTCAACATTATTAACCATTAATGACAACTTTTTACGAGCAAAAGCTGAAGTTGCTTCGACGATAATTAAGTTTTTAGAGGCCAGGATAACCAATCTTTCATACAACGACATATTAAAATATCAGCAAGAATTCCAAAAACAATGTTATAAGCAAGTTAAAGCCTTTACGACACTCTCCCGATACAATAAAATTCAAACATGGGCACAAATGTCTGAATATCAATTCGAAATATTTCAACACGATACGTTTCATCCTAAAAAAATGTCATACGCACCTTATTTAAAGAGATCGCTACCTGATGAAAAAACTATAAATTATGGGGTGGAAATAGAAATATCAACTGGCAAAAGAATTCGCTTATCAAATCATTACCAGAATATAATCCCATAATATTGAACATTAGCGCTTTATAAGCATTGAATAAAAATAGATTTTATGTACCTTTAAAAAAAGGCTATTTTATGGGGCGATGGATACTCATGTCACGCCCCAAAATTAACAGAATTAAACTAAACAGAATGGATATAAACATCAGACAGGTTTACGTTACTATCAGGCATATCGCCTCAGAATCAGATGAAAACTATAAAGAAATATCTATTATGGTTTTAATATTTGTTGATAAGGATAGTAACATGAACATGACAAAAGGTGCACTCATCCTCAGCCTTTCATTTTTGCTTGCCGCATGTAGTTCAATTCCGCAAAATATCAAAGGCAATAACCAACCTGATATTCAAAAAAGTTTTGTTGCTGTTCATAACCAGCCGGGGTTATATGTTGGTCAACAAGCGCGCTTTGGCGGGAAGGTTATCAACGTTATCAATGGCAAAACGGATACGTTGTTAGAAATCGCTGTATTACCGTTGGATAGCTATGCGAAGCCTGATATTGAAGCCAACTATCAGGGCCGACTGCTCGCCAGACAAAGCGGCTTCCTTGATCCAGTGAACTATCGTAATCACTTTGTTACCATCCTCGGTACCATTCAGGGTGAACAACCTGGCTTTATCAATAAAGTCCCGTATAACTTCCTGGAAGTGAATATGCAGGGCATCCAGGTGTGGCATTTGAGAGAAGTGGTTAATACCACCTATAACCTGTGGGATTACGGCTATGGTGCATTCTGGCCGGAACCGGGCTGGGGCGCGCCTTACTACACCAATGCGGTGAGTCAAGTAACACCTGAGCTGGTCAAATAACACCACCGAGAGATGCAGATGCTTTCTCAGCATCTGCATCATGCATTGCATCAAATTAATACACAGCCAGCTAACTATTATTATAAGCCCTGTCCTGTTAATTACCTTTGGCAAACTGATTATAAAGTTAATGTCCGCACCAGGAGTCGGTTATGTTTCTTATAATTACCAGGGATACGATGTTCTTCACTGCGATGAAAAACATTCTGAGCAAAGGTAATGTCGTTCATATACAGAACGAAGAAGAGATCGACGTAATGTTGCATCAGCATGCGTTCGTCATTATTGATACATTAATGAATAATGTATTTCATTCTAATTTGCTCACTCAGATTGAACGATTAAAACCTGTCCATGTGATTATTTTCTCTCCCTTTAATATTAAACGCTGCCTGGGGAAAGTACCGGTGACCTTTGTTCCGCGAACTATCACCATCATCGACTTTGTCGCACTCATCAATGGCAGTTACTGCTCTGTGCCTGAAGCGGATGTGTCCCTTTCGCGCAAGCAGCATCAGGTTCTAAGCTGTATTGCGAATCAAATGACAACGGAAGATATTCTGGAGAAACTGAAAATATCGCTAAAAACGTTCTACTGCCATAAACACAATATCATGATGATCCTCAATCTTAAGCGGATCAATGAGTTGGTACGCCATCAGCATATTGATTATCTGGTGTGAATTTCCAGTAGGGTGGCGAGTGTGATTTCGCTACCACACAGATTAGCTAATTGAAACGCCTTTCACCCCTGCCATACCTTTTAATAATCGCAACAGATCTTCTATCGACGTCGTGGCATGAAGCTGGATATCAATGGCGACCACTTCATGATCTTCATTTTCCTGCAACGAAACTAAATCCGTTTTTATTTTTTGCTGCTTAAACCAGTCGAGCATTGATACCGTATTACCGTTCACTAATGTCAGCTGTAAATGGTAATTTTTATTCATCAGGCGGAAGGTTAATTGATGGAAGACTTCCAGCACCAGCAAGGTCATTACTGAACCATAAATGCCCAGCTCATACATACCGCTGCCAATCACCATACCAATAGCCGCAGTCACCCAGATATCGGCTGCCGTCGTCAGACCCACAATATTTTGGTTACGAACGAGAATGTTACCTGCACCGATAAACCCGACGCCCGTCACCACCTGAGCAGCAATACGGCTGGGGTCCAGTCCGACGTGATCTAAAGACAGCACGTCAGCAAAACCATATTTCGAAACAATCATAAACAGGGCGCTTCCCATGCCAATTAATACATGTGTGCGTAACCCTGCTCCTTTGCCGCGCATTTGCCTTTCCATGCCAATAGCGCCACAGGCAATTGCTGCGAGTATAAGACGTATAATAAATTCTGCTGTCATATAAAAATGCAAAAAGGAGCAGCAAGATGGCTCAACTTGCTACTCCTTTTTACTTGTGCCCCATTAATTCGGCAAGTCATTAGATGCTTGATTTTTGAAAGTATACAAATTTTTCTGCGGATTTTTTTTGCAGTATTCGATCACTTTAGGAATTTGAGTAAGATCGGTTTCATTTAAAGTAACAGTATCACCACCTTTATAAACTGTTTCTTCATGCAGCATCCACCACGCAACCGGTGTCATTGCTTTTGGATTCAGATCAATAAATTCCTGGCAAGTCATATCTTTAGCGGATTCATTGGCTGCCAGCGCAGATTGTGCGTTCACCAGTGACAAAGCCGCTACAGCGCCCATAAAAATAAACGCTTTACGGAGAGATGAAATATTCATTTTGTAACCCATTCAATATAGAGATTAAATATGAACAGAAGGAATAGCTGCTTTTGAAGAAGGTATTCCTACCTGTTCAATATGCAAGGAAGTACGATGTAACGTATTCCCGGAATTACATATCTTTCTTAACTTTGTCCCATTCGCTTTTAACTTTATCTTTAAAGTTGGCTTGTTTATCCTGAGTACAAGCCTGAACGATCGCTGGGGTTACGGTTGCAATACCCTGAACATCTAAAACCGCATCTTCTGGTTTATCTTTATTGTTCAGTGCTTCAGCAAAACCAACTGCAGTTGGCTGGAAGGATTCGTCCACAGCCAGAAAATCTTCACAGGTCCAGGTGTTGACCGGTTTTTTGTTATCAGCTGCTTTTTGTGCATCCGCTGCATTGCTCACCACTGGCAGAAGAAGCAGACCACCAAGAATAACGCCTAATACTTTTTTCATCGTAATATCCTCAACTATAAAGTGAAAGAGCCGTCACGAATTAATTTCGACACTGAGGTTATAACCTGGTTTTCTGTATATGTCATGTTGATGGAAAATATCAAAATCAGATATTTTTATTTCAATACAATGAGTTACAGATGCATCAGATACTGTAATTAGGAAATTTTTATTAAATCGACTGCATTCTTAGACGCGTTTTTGGCATAGATTGATAGCAGGGGATTTTCTTCTTAATTTTATAGGGTGGTTATATGTTATATATAGATAAGGCAACAATTTTGAAGTTTGATCTGGAGATGCTTAAAAAGCACCGTAGAGCAATCCAGTTTATTGCCGTGCTGCTGTTTATCGTCGGGTTGCTGTGTATCAGTTTCCCGTTCGTCTCTGGCGACATTTTAAGCACAGTAGTGGGTGCATTATTAATCTGCTCAGGTATTGCGCTTATTGTCGGGTTATTCAGCAACCGCAGTCATAATTTCTGGCCTGTATTATCCGGTTTCCTCGTCGCAATCGCCTATTTATTGATCGGCTATTTCTTCATCCGCGCACCGGAGCTGGGCATTTTTGCCATTGCGGCATTTATTGCCGGTTTGTTCTGTGTGGCAGGAGTTATTCGTCTGATGAGTTGGTATCGTCAGCGTTCAATGAAAGGCAGTTGGCTACAGCTCGTTATTGGTGTGCTGGATATCGTCATTGCCTGGATATTCCTTGGCGCAACGCCGATGGTTTCTGTAACGCTGGTTTCCACACTAGTGGGAATTGAACTGATATTTAGCGCCGCTAGCCTGTTCAGCTTCGCCAGTTTGTTTGTTAAAAAGCAATAATTATCCCTATTGCCACCTGGATCATAGTCACTTGATGTGACTATGATCCAATTAATACTCTCTCCGCTACACAGCATTTTAGATCAATTGCGCGCTATCATTGAAATAATTACCTGCTGATAAGTATTTCAACCTACTGAATTTTATCTGATTTTTTTCATTGCATGGCAAATTAGCCATTTCAAACATTATCATGGCTGATATTTTCCGTAGTCAGGTTTAATGTTTTAAAAGTGCTGTGGGAAAGTGAACAAAGAGTTCCGTAGGCGTTGATGCTATGGGCGGTTAAATAAGTAATCCGGGTTCATTTTTTTGCAATTGGCGTTGATTACATTGCATAAATATCCGTGTCTCCAGACGCTATATAATAACCTGAAGACATGAATGAGTTATTTACTCAGGTAATTTCAATGCGTTAAAAGAAAGCTGGCAATCCAATTGCCAGCTTAAGTCGAAACAAGGAGACTCGATATTTAAATCGGATTACATTTTAACTTTAGTAATATTCTTCAGAGATCACAAACTGGTTATTGATAACTTATTCTTGGGCAGTAATCCGCAAACGTTAATTTTTTGTTTGCAGTTTACAATCTGATAACAACCAGGAATTTTACTTAGGATCAATATATGGAGTGCGTGATGGATAAATCTGAAGTATTGATTAGTGTTAATAGACGTATTAGTTCACGAAGGGCAAGGTTCTTATAGGCGTTTACTATATTGAACAACGATTCGGACAGGGATGTAAATAATGAAAAGGATGACATGTTCGAAACGATAACGGCTAAGGAGCAAGTTATGATTTTTCTCATGACGAAAGATTCTTTTCTTTTACAGGGCTTTTGGCAGTTGAAAGATAATCACGAAATGATAAAAATCAATTCCCTGTCAGAGATCAAAAAAGTAGGTAATAAACCCTTCAAGGTTATCATTGATACCTATCACAACCATATCCTTGATGAAGAAGCGATTAAATTTCTGGAGAAATTAGACGCCGAGAGAATTATTGTTTTGGCACCTTATCACATCAGTAAACTAAAAGCTAAAGCGCCTATTTATTTTGTCAGCCGCAAAGAAAGTATCAAAAATCTTCTTGAGATTACTTATGGTAAACACTTGCCCCATAAGAATTCACAATTATGTTTTTCACATAATCAGTTCAAAATTATGCAGCTGATTCTGAAAAACAAAAACGAAAGCAATATCACGTCAACGCTCAATATTTCGCAACAAACATTAAAGATTCAGAAATTCAACATTATGTACAAGCTGAAACTAAGACGTATGAGCGACATCGTCACCCTGGGTATCACATCTTATTTTTAGTCAGGACATAATTAACTGAAAATGATGGCAGGCATGAAGAGGGATGCAGATGCTGATTTCATTATCCCCGGTGATGACTAAAGGAGAGGCGAAAACGACTTTATTCCCCTGGTATGTGTATCCACCAGTAGAACCCTTCGTTGCCCGAATGCTGGCAGGAACTGTTGGCAGAACGGCAACATTTTTTTTGTCGTTGACCTCACCATGTCGATCACTGTGCTTGCATCCCATCTTACTGGCTGACAACCCCACTATGCCGCTGGTCTGTAAATCCCTCATACCTCTCCTCGCGCGCAATTTAAAGAACCGTTATATCTCAAGAATTTTCAGGGACTAAAATGAACAGAAGAAGAAAACTGTTAATACCGTTGTTATTCTGCGGCACGATGCTCACCGCCTGCGATGACAAATCGACGGAAAACGCCGCCGCCATGACGCCTGAGGTCGGTGTCGTCACACTCTCCCCCGGTTCGGTCAATGTGTTGAGCGAATTGCCCGGTAGAACCGTTCCTTATGAAGTTGCCGAGATACGCCCCCAGGTGGGCGGTATTATCATTAAACGCAACTTTATCGAAGGCGATAAAGTGAACCAGGGCGATTCGCTGTATCAGATTGATCCTGCGCCTTTACAGGCCGATCTAAACTCCGCCAAAGGCACGCTGGCGAAAGCGCTCTCTACCGCCAGCAATGCCCGCATCACCTTCAACCGCCAGGCATCATTGCTGAAGACCAACTACGTTAGCCGTCAGGATTACGACACCGCGCGCACCCAGCTGAATGAAGCAGAAGCCAATGTCACCGTCGCCAAAGCGGCTGTTGAACAGGCGACTATCAACCTGCAATACGCAAATGTCACCTCGCCGATTACGGGCGTCAGCGGGAAATCGTCGGTGACCGTCGGCGCACTCGTTACCGCTAATCAGGCAGATTCGCTGGTTACCGTACAACGTCTGGACCCGATTTATGTCGATCTCACGCAGTCGGTGCAGGATTTTTTGCGCATGAAAGAAGAGGTCGCCAGTGGACAAATCAAACAGGTTCAGGGCAGTACGCCAGTACAGCTCAATCTGGAAAATGGTAAACGTTACAGCCAGACCGGCACGCTGAAATTCTCCGACCCGACGGTGGATGAAACCACGGGCTCCGTGACGTTACGGGCGATTTTCCCCAACCCAAATGGTGACTTGCTGCCAGGTATGTATGTCACGGCATTAGTGGATGAAGGTAGCCGCCAGAATGTATTACTGGTGCCGCAGGAAGGCGTCACCCACAACGCGCAGGGTAAAGCAACGGCGCTCATTCTGGATAAAGACGATGTTGTGCAGCTACGCGAAATTGAAGCCAGCAAAGCCATCGGCGACCAGTGGGTTGTCACCTCTGGCTTGCAGGCTGGCGATCGGGTGATCGTTTCCGGGTTGCAACGCATTCGTCCGGGTATCAAAGCACGTGCAATTTCCTCCAGCCAGGAAAACGCCAGCACCGAATCGAAACAATAACGTTGCAGGCTTAAGGGGACTTTCATGGCTAACTATTTTATTGATCGCCCGGTTTTTGCCTGGGTACTTGCCATTATTATGATGCTTGCAGGTGGTCTGGCGATCATGAACTTACCGGTTGCGCAATATCCGCAGATTGCGCCACCAACCATTACCGTCAGCGCAACCTATCCGGGTGCCGATGCGCAAACGGTAGAAGACTCGGTCACTCAGGTGATTGAGCAAAATATGAATGGGCTTGATGGCCTGATGTACATGTCTTCAACCAGCGATGCGGCGGGTAATGCCTCCATCACTCTGACCTTTGAGACGGGGACATCGCCTGATATCGCGCAGGTTCAGGTGCAAAATAAACTGCAACTCGCTATGCCTTCATTACCTGAAGCGGTGCAGCAGCAGGGTATTAGCGTCGATAAGTCGAGCAGTAATATCCTGATGGTAGCGGCGTTCATTTCTGATAACGGCAGTCTCAACCAGTACGATATCGCGGACTATGTAGCGTCTAATATCAAAGACCCGCTAAGCCGTACCGCGGGCGTTGGTAGCGTACAACTCTTTGGTTCCGAGTACGCCATGCGTATCTGGCTGGACCCGCAAAAACTCAATAAATATAACCTGGTACCTTCCGATGTTATTTCCCAGATTAAGGTGCAAAACAACCAGATTTCCGGTGGTCAACTGGGTGGCATGCCACAGGCGGCAGACCAGCAACTGAACGCCTCGATCATTGTGCAGACGCGTCTGCAAACGCCGGAAGAATTTGGCAAAATCCTGTTGAAAGTTCAGCAAGATGGTTCGCAAGTACTGCTGCGTGATGTCGCCCGCGTCGAACTTGGGGCGGAAGATTATTCCACCGTGGCGCGCTATAACGGCAAACCTGCTGCCGGGATCGCCATCAAACTGGCTACCGGAGCAAACGCCCTGGATACCTCGCGAGCGGTGAAAGAGGAGCTGAACCGTTTATCGGCTTATTTCCCCACAAGCCTGAAGACGGTTTATCCTTACGACACGACGCCGTTTATCGAAATTTCTATTCAGGAAGTTTTCAAAACACTGGTTGAGGCTATCATCCTCGTCTTCCTGGTCATGTATCTGTTTTTGCAGAATTTCCGTGCCACAATCATCCCGACGATTGCCGTACCGGTGGTTATTCTCGGGACGTTTGCGATCTTGTCGGCGGTCGGTTTCACCATCAACACGTTAACTATGTTCGGGATGGTGCTGGCGATAGGGTTACTGGTGGATGACGCCATCGTGGTGGTGGAGAACGTCGAGCGTGTCATTGCGGAGGATAAACTGCCGCCGAAGGAAGCAACGCATAAATCCATGGGGCAAATCCAACGCGCTCTGGTCGGGATTGCCGTTGTGCTTTCCGCGGTGTTTATGCCAATGGCCTTTATGAGCGGCGCGACCGGGGAAATTTATCGTCAGTTCTCCATCACGCTGATCTCCTCGATGCTGCTTTCAGTATTTGTCGCAATGAGCCTGACCCCTGCCCTGTGCGCCACCATTCTGAAAGCCGCGCCGGAAGGCGGTCACAAACCTAACGCCCTGTTCGCACGCTTCAACACGCTGTTTGAAAAATCGACTCATCACTATACCGATAGCACCCGCTCGCTGTTGCGTTGTACCGGTCGCTACATGGTGGTCTACCTGCTGATTTGCGCCGGGATGGCGGTGCTGTTCCTGCGTACGCCGACCTCTTTCTTACCAGAAGAGGATCAGGGGGTATTTATGACCACCGCGCAGTTACCTTCCGGTGCAACCATGGTTAACACCACGAAAGTGCTGCAACAGGTGACTGATTATTATCTGACAAAAGAGAAAGATAATGTTCAGTCGGTGTTTACCGTTGGCGGCTTTGGCTTCAGTGGCCAGGGGCAAAACAACGGTCTGGCGTTTATCAGCCTCAAGCCGTGGTCTGAACGTGTCGGCGAGGAAAACTCAGTTACCGCGATCATTCAGCGGGCAATGATTGCGCTAAGTAGTATCAATAAAGCCGTCGTCTTCCCGTTCAACTTACCCGCGGTGGCTGAACTGGGTACCGCGTCAGGTTTTGATATGGAACTGCTGGACAACGGTAACCTGGGGCACGAAAAACTGACCCAGGCGCGAAACGAGCTGTTATCACTGGCTGCGCAATCGCCGAACCAGGTTACCGGGGTACGCCCGAACGGCCTGGAAGATACGCCAATGTTCAAAGTTAACGTCAATGCCGCGAAAGCCGAGGCAATGGGCGTGGCGCTGTCCGATATCAACCAGACAATTTCCACCGCCTTCGGCAGCAGCTACGTGAACGACTTCCTCAACCAGGGACGGGTGAAAAAAGTGTATGTCCAGGCAGGCACGCCGTTCCGTATGTTGCCGGATAACATCAACCAGTGGTATGTACGCAACGCCTCTGGCACGATGGCACCGCTTTCTGCCTATTCGTCTACCGAATGGACCTATGGTTCGCCGCGACTGGAACGCTACAACGGTATCCCGTCAATGGAGATTTTAGGAGAAGCGGCGGCCGGGAAAAGTACCGGTGACGCCATGAAATTTATGGCAGACCTGGTCGCTAAACTTCCGGCAGGCGTCGGCTACTCATGGACCGGACTGTCTTATCAGGAAGCGTTATCCTCAAACCAGGCTCCCGCGCTGTATGCCATTTCACTGGTCGTGGTGTTCCTCGCCCTTGCCGCACTTTATGAGAGCTGGTCAATTCCGTTCTCGGTGATGTTGGTTGTACCGTTAGGCGTCGTTGGCGCATTACTGGCCACCGATCTGCGCGGCTTAAGTAATGACGTCTACTTCCAGGTTGGTTTGCTGACTACCATCGGGCTTTCCGCCAAGAACGCCATCCTGATCGTCGAATTTGCCGTTGAGATGATGCAGAAAGAAGGGAAAACGCCGATAGAGGCGATCATCGAAGCGGCGCGAATGCGTTTACGCCCAATCCTGATGACCTCTCTGGCCTTTATTCTCGGCGTGCTGCCGCTGGTAATCAGTCATGGTGCCGGTTCCGGCGCGCAAAACGCGGTAGGTACCGGCGTGATGGGCGGGATGTTTGCCGCAACAGTGCTGGCCATTTACTTCGTTCCAGTCTTTTTCGTTGTAGTGGAACATCTCTTTGCCCGCTTTAAAAAAGCGTAACGTGTAAATGAGAGTAAGGTTGAACGTGAGGGTTCAGCCTTACTCTTTCCTGCTAACCATTCACCACTCAACAACCAGCTGACCGTCAGGAATACCAGGCTTAGTACACAGCACTGAAAGTAGAAGCCACTCCAGCCATTCGTCATCAATTTGAACAGCACAATACTGACCCACATTCCCGTAATCGTATGAATTGTCAGCTTAATAATCCCAAACATGCCGAGTCTTTTCCTCCTGAAAATACCTATACCGCCTGGCATACTGCGAAAGAGAACTAGCCGGTAGCCCGGCAGAAATCATCAGGGAAGAGTTTCACATGAAGCACGTGTGAGATCCTGACCAATATTCAAATGCGAAATATGTCAGGAAAAGGTACCTGGCGAATGTTGCGCAAACTGATGTGGCGTTACACCATAATATTGTCGAAATGTGTTTATAAAGTACGACGTACTGCTATACCCACATTTTTCTGCAATAGTATGTAGAGGAATTTGACGTAACTCGAGTAATCGTCTGGCCATCGACATCCTGGAAGCGAGTAATATTTTACTGAAACAGGTATTTTCGTCCTGCAACTTTTTTTTGATGAGACTCTCGCTGGTATACATTCTTTCCGCGATATCGCGCAGATACCAACGTTTAGCGATATCAAAGCTAATAAGGCGTTCAACTTTTCCTGAAACAGTGCTGATACTATTGAAAAGTAAGGGGATTAGTTCTTTCTTATGAGAAAACATAGATAAACAGGAAAGGTAAAGCATATTGCTCAGTATCGGCGAATTTACTCCGGATTCATTGAAACTATCAAAAATCGCCGTCACCAGAGGCATGGGCGGGGACTGGTTAATTAACAAACGGTCTTTGCTATGTAACCCTAAATTGCGCGGTAACTGACGAATATTTTGTAAGTAATGGCAAACTGTCAGCTCATCGATATCCAGTCGTCGTGTATCCGGTGAACAAAACGCAAAATCGTCTGCCAAATTTTTATCCAGCAGTAGAATACTTTCGTTGTGCAACGATATTTTTTGCTGTTCATGATGAATATCCAATGAACGACGAACGAGGATCACCGAGCAGACATGAGTCATGACTATCCCTTATATTTCATTACTGCGATTATTTCAATTTCAGTATACTAATGAAATGATGCCAGACCGCTTCTTCGTGCATAAACTGCCATATTTGGTAGGACCAAAAGTTATCCAAAAAGTAGTTTGGCATAACAGTTAATTGATAATAAGAAAATGCAAGAAGAATATATTTTCACACAGCGCATAGCTTATGTTTATAAAAAAATGGCTGATCTTATCTCCAGTAAAAGTTATATTTAACTTACTGAGAGCACAAAGTTTCCCGTGCCAACAGGGAGTGTTATAACGGTTTATTAGTCTGGAGACGGCAGACTATCCTCTTCCCGGTCCCCTATGCCGGGTTTTTTTTATGTCTGGGTAAAAACTATAATCTTATTTCTTCCGCAGAATAGTTAGTACCGTAAAAATTCCCTTGCGCAACAATACTTGCCGCCGAGTCACGGTTCGGCAATCCCTGCGCCGATCGCTCCTGATACTCTGTGGGCGTCATCCCATAATAATTTCGAAAAACGTAAATGAAATACGACACGCTGTGATAACCACAGGACACTGCGACTCTTTTAATTGAAAACCCATGTATAACAATAAGTTGTAAAGCACGTTGCATTCTACACTCAGTAAGCAACTGTGAATATGACGTACCTTCTTCGCGCAATTTTTTCTTTAACAGGCTTGAACTCATCAACAGCTCGCTGGCGATTTGGGCTAATGTCCACTCATGGGCGATATTATTATTGATGACCGTACAAACTCGTGTTCGCATGTTCGGTTGCAAAACGTTCAGAAGCAGCGGTATAAACTGCTCGTCCTCCAGGAAAACAGATAACAACGCAAAGATTAATGCTCTTTTACGGAGCATTTCTGCATAGCGCAGATTCTTATTCTGCGATAGTTGCGCAACCTCCTGAAAAACAGGAATATCTCTGGTACAGTGATGAACGAGTAACGAAGGAACTTTTTTATGTGCATGAAGATTTAATGCCTCCTCCTTGAGCATCGGGAGAAATAATGAAAGCGTGTCCCTTGAAACTAATACAAAATTCTCGACACACTTATCCACTTGAATTTGACTTGCATCCGCAAAAACCAGTTCACCGCCATTAAAATAGCGATATTCACCATTAACCATGGTGAGAATATATTTATGTCTTGCGTACGCAATTAGACAATTACCATGTAGTGATTGCATAGTCGGCTTAATATTACATAAACATATTACTGTTTATTAATGTAGCACGCCGCCCTCTTAAGTCAAATTGATTGATAAATAAATTTAAACGAAGCGGGAAAACAGGATGATGATGTGTGATGATAGTCGGGCTGGATAACTGGATTTATAATACAAAAAAAGGCGTTAAAAACGCAGAGGAATTATTAGTAAGCAAATAATCCCTTATTGTGATATTAAACGGTCCTGCCACCCTTAATAACATTCATATAACATATATCTTATCAACACGATGAATAAACAGCCAATATATTATTGCATTAATAAGTAACCGAATGCCCCACCTGTTTTTGAAGGTCGGGGCATTCGGTTTTTACAACATTATGTTATTAGGTGTGTTTAAAGCTGTTCTGCTGGGCTATACCCTGCAGTTTCGGGTGATCGCTGAGGTATTTCAGGGAGGCTTTGTAGTCTTCCAGTAACAGTTCAGCAAAGTCCATTTCGAAGCCACGACGGCACATAATGCGCATCACCACGATGTCGGTGGCTTCACCGCCGAGGGTGAAGGCCGGAACCTGCCAGCCGCGCAGACGCAGACGTTCAGAGAGGTCATACAGGGTGTAACCCGGATCTTCACCATCTTTCAGTTTGAAGCAAACCGCCGGGATGCCTTCATCCGGGCGACCGGTACAGATGAACTCATACGGCCCCAGTTTGGCGATTTCATCTGCCAGATAGGCAGCTACCTGGTAGGAAGCGTTCTGTACTTTGGTATAGCCTTCACGACCGAGGCGCAAGAACTCGTAGTACTGTGCAATTACCTGGCCCGCCGGACGGGAGAAGTTGATGGCGAAAGTGCCAATCTGACCACCGAGGTAGTCAACGTTGAATACCAGTTCCTGCGGCAGCGCTTCTTCGTCACGCCAGATAACCCAGCCGCAGCCCAGCGGAGCCAGACCGAATTTGTGGCCTGAAGCACTGATCGATTTCACACGAGGCAGGCGGAAGTCCCAGACGATATCCGGGGCGACGAACGGTGCCAGGAAGCCACCGCTGGCGGCGTCGATGTGCATGTCGATGTCGATACCGGTGTCGGCCTGGAATTTATCCAGTGCATCGTGCAGCGGTTGCGGGAATTCATAGTTACCGGTGTAGGTCACGCCGAAAGTCGGCACCACGCCGATGGTGTTTTCGTCGCAGGCTTCAATCATGCGTTTCGGATCCATAAACAACTGACCGGGGCGCATAGGGATTTCACGCAGCTCCACATCCCAGTAACGGGCAAATTTATGCCAGCAGATTTGTACCGGGCCGCACACCAGATTAGGTTTATCCGTTGGCTTGCCTGCGGCTTCCATACGCTTGCGCCAACGCCATTTCATCGCCATCCCGCCGAGCATACAGGCCTCGGAAGAGCCAATGGTGTTGGTGCCAACGGCCTGACCATTTTTCGGCGCAGGCGCATGCCACAGGTCAGCAACCATGTTTACGCAACGCAGGTCGATAGCTGCAGATTGCGGATATTCTTCTTTGTCGATCCAGTTTTTGTTGATCGACAAATCCATCAATTTATGGACGTTTTCGTCGTCCCAGGTCTGGCAGAAAGTGGCCAGGTTCTGACGAGCGTTGCCATCAAGATATAATTCATCATTGATAATCTGGAATGCGACATCATCGCGCATTTCGTGCAGCGGAAATCGTTTTGACTCCGCGATAGTAGAAATGGCCTTTGCGCCAAAACGTGAATCGAGTAGTTCTGAGCGGAAATCCGTTAACAGCTTCTGGTCCATTTCGAACTCCTTAAATTTATTTGAAGGCAATAAAAAAGTAGGATTTATCCGCAATGGAAGCAAGGCATTACCGGCTTAATTTAAATAACAAAATCCTAAGCAGAAAAAGGACTTTTTATAATATAAACGTTTAACATGATAATATTAAAAACAGACTTTATTGTCGTAATAAAAATCGCCCAAACATTCCTGTTCGGGCGATCAAATTAATTATTGTTTATCCTGCATATACGGCGTATATACCCCGTTCAGACTGTGCAGGAAAGCTACGATATCATCCACATCTTCCTGCGGCAGCTCTTTGCCTACCTGATAGCGCAGCATCAGTTTTACCGCCCCGTCCAGCGTCGGCACGTCACCGCGATGGAAGTACGGTGCCGTTAAAGCAACGTTACGTAAACCGGGTACTTTCTGACGCAATTTATCACGCTCTTCTTTAGTAACATTCATACGACCAATATCCGCCGCCGTAATTTCCCCAAAGTTAAAGTCTTTTTTCAGCCCCAACGGCTCGAAAGAACGTCCGCCGAGAATAATACCACCATGACAAGTTGCACATTTATTATCTTTAAATAATTGATAGCCTTTTTTCTGTTGCGCCGTCAGCGCATTCTCATCTCCACGCAACCATTTATCAAATGGGGAATCCGGCGTAATTAATGTTTTCTCAAATTCAGCAATAGCATCAGTAATATTTTCGCCACTGAAACCTTGCGGATAGACTTCGAGGAACTGCGCTTTAAGCTGCGGATCTTTTTCCAGCTTAGCAATAATTTCGTCCCAGGATTTCGACGCCATTTCAATCGGGTTCAACGGCGGTCCACCCGCCTGATCCTGCAATGTTGCCGCACGACCATCCCAGAACTGCTCAACGTTAAATACTGAGTTAAATACCGTCGGTGCGTTAATCGGTCCAACGGCACCACCAACACCAATCGACGTTTTTCTGCCATCAACGCCACCCGCATTTAACGCATGGCAATGTGCACATGAAATGGTGCTATCAGCCGATAAACGGGGATCATGATACAGCGTAAAACCCAACGCCACTTTTTGCGCATCGGTAGGCAGTTTTTGCGGAATAGGCTGCACCGGTTCATTGCGATGCTCCGGAGCAGTATCATTACTGGCGTAATATTCCGCGCGCTGTTTTGCAATCCAGGCAAGTATTTCCGCCCGCTCTTCATCACTCACCTTACCCGCCCAGTGTAGCGCGGTGTAACGCGTTGGCGGCATAGTTTCATACTGCATCACCCATTCAATCTTATTCAGATCGCTTTGCGAAACGGGTTTATCTGCCAACAGAGCCGCACGCACGGCCTCGAGGTTAAAAGATTTATATCCAAGCTTAATGTCGTAATCCATCAACTGTTTCGCGCCAGGAATATAATAATAGGCGGGTAATTCTGCCGAAGGCGTATGACAATAGTCGCATCCTTTTTCGCGAAGAAAACCTAAAACCTGATTATTTTCACTGACAGCAGATGCCTGAACATCGGCCTGTTTACTGCGTTTATTATCGTGGTACCACACATAACCAGATAACCCTAAATAGCAAATCGCGACGCCAGCCAGGCCGATCGCGGTAATACGTGAGACCATTTTCATTATTCTTCCCTCACGGTGGTGAGTTATTGTGACCCAGAAAATTTTCCAGAATGCTGCAAACGTCTCTGCGAGACAAAGCCATCATAAAAAACAGGGAAATACGCTTTTTGATAGGAATCAATCAATTACATGAATATAAACTATCAATAAGATAGCCTGTGCCTATTATAAAGAGCAGGAATGGCATATCATGATTGCGACGAGAGCAGGATTGAATGTTCTGAAAATGAAAAACAACACGGAATCCGTATTTTTATAAATTCTATTGATATTAGTGCGTTATATTTTTTGACAAGTTAATAAACGTGATCCACCGCACGCTTTGTCGCCCACCAGGCGGAGCGAATGACTACCCTTAAAGAAAAGCCCGATAATTAGCGACGAATTTCGGAGGTCGGATCCTTATGCTCAATCAGAAAATTCAAAACTCTAATCCAGACGAACTGATGATCGAGGTCGATCTCTGCTATGAACTGGACCCGTATGAATTAAAACTGGATGAGATGATCGAGGCAGAACCAGAACCCGAGATGATTGAAGGGCTGCCCGCCTCTGATGCGCTGACGCCTGCCGATCGCTATCTCGAACTGTTCGAGCATGTTCAGTCGGCGAAAATTTTCCCCGACAGTAAAACCTTTCCCGACTGCGCACCCAAAATGGACCCGCTGGATATTTTAATCCGCTATCGTAAAGTGCGCCGTCATCGTGATTTTGACTTGCGCAAGTTTGTTGAAAATCACTTCTGGCTGCCGGAGACCTACTCCAGCGAGTATGTATCGGACCCGCAAAATTCCCTGAAAGAACATATCGACCAGCTGTGGCCGGTGCTTACCCGCGAACCGCAAGATCACATTCCGTGGTCTTCCCTGCTGGCGCTGCCACAGTCTTACATTGTTCCAGGGGGCCGTTTTAGCGAAACCTACTACTGGGATTCCTATTTCACCATGCTGGGGCTGGCGGAAAGTGGTCGGGAAGATTTGCTGAAATGCATGGCCGATAACTTCGCCTGGATGATCGAAAACTATGGTCACATCCCCAACGGCAACCGCACCTATTATTTGAGCCGCTCGCAACCACCGGTTTTTGCGCTGATGGTGGAGTTGTTTGAAGAAGATGGTGTACGCGGCGCGCGCCGCTATCTCGACCATCTGAAAATGGAATATGCCTTCTGGATGGACGGCGCAGAATCGTTGATCCCTAATCAGGCCTATCGCCATGTTGTGCGGATGCCGGACGGATCGCTGCTCAACCGTTACTGGGACGATCGCGACACGCCGCGTGACGAATCCTGGCTTGAGGACGTTGAAACCGCGAAACATTCTGGTCGCCCGCCCAACGAGGTGTACCGCGATTTACGCGCGGGGGCGGCCTCCGGTTGGGATTACTCTTCCCGCTGGCTGCGTGATACTGGTCGTCTGGCGAGCATTCGTACCACCCAGTTCATCCCCATCGATCTGAATGCCTTCCTGTTTAAACTGGAGAGCGCCATCGCCAACATCTCGGCGCTGAAAGGCGAGAAAGAAACAGAAGCGCTGTTCCGCCAGAAAGCCAGTGCCCGTCGCGATGCGGTAAACCGTTACCTCTGGGATGATGAAAACGGTATCTACCGCGATTACGACTGGCGACGCGAACAACTGGCGCTCTTTTCCGCTGCCGCCATTGTGCCGCTCTATGTCGGTATGGCGAACCATGAACAGGCCGATCGCCTGGCAAACGCCGTGCGCAGTCGGTTACTTACGCCTGGCGGGATTCTGGCAAGCGAGTACGAAACCGGTGAACAGTGGGATAAACCTAACGGCTGGGCACCATTACAATGGATGGCGATTCAGGGGTTTAAAATGTACGGCGATGACCTTCTGGGTGATGAAATCGCGCGCAGCTGGCTGAAGACGGTGAATCAGTTCTATCTGGAACAGCACAAACTGATCGAGAAATACCATATTGCCGATGGTGTTCCCCGCGAAGGCGGCGGTGGCGAGTATCCGTTGCAGGATGGGTTTGGCTGGACTAATGGTGTGGTACGCCGTTTAATTGGTTTGTACGGCGAACCATAATATTTTTACAGCCAGCCGCTAACTTCCTGCTGGCTGTAAAATTATCCTCTTCAGGAGGAGATATTTAACATCATTGCCGCCTGGGTGCGATTTTTCACTTCCAGACGGCGATACAGTGATTCCAGATGCGCTTTTACCGTTCCGGTACTGATATTCAGCGCCCTGCCGATCTCTTTATTTGATTCGCCCGCCGCTAACATGGTTAAAATCTCCCGCTGGCGGGCGCTTAACGATTTGAGATCTTTAATGTCCTTTTCCGGCGTCGTTCGCCAGTCTCCCGGCAGAAACATCATCCCCATCGCCGCACTATTGACCGCCAACGCAAATGTCTCGACGGTTGAATCACGAGGCACAATGGCCAGCACATTAAAATGGATAACTTCCTGTAACCACCGTTTATTGCAATCCGTCGCCGTAATTAACACCTTAACCTCAGGAAATTGCACCACGGTTTTTTGCAGCAACCAGTAGCAAAACTCACCATCCTGATCGCCATCGAGCATCACTAAGGCTTCAGGGTAACTTTCCAGCTTTTGCCATAACTCGTCTGCCTGACTGGCCCCCTGAATACTCACTCCTGGAATACGTTGCTGTAAACTGATTTTCATTCCATGAATAAATATTGACTGCCTGTCAAACATGACTATTTGCATAACTGAATCTCCACCTGAATACGTTAAAAAGACTTAAGTAGTGGAAGGGTATTACCCGCGAGAAAAAATAAGAATTCGCCATTTGGCGGTGGCCATTCTACAGAGATGACGCGTAGAAAATAGTTACCGATATAAATAGTTACAGCTAAACGCCTGAAATTACATGTCGAGGGCACTATTTAAAACAATTTTGAGGATTTCCTTATATTGGTGGTTAGTACGCATGCAATTAAAAATGAAATTCCGCGACTACAAACAAAAATAACAAACGCCAATGAGACAAAAATAAGCACAAATAGCCAACACGGCCTCTGTTCACTTTAAAGGGAATCGCTGAAAAATACGCTCTGTTTAAGGGGATTCACCTTTCTCATAAAGCTATTCCGCCCTTTTCCTACTGAGAAATCGCCACATTCGTCATGACAACATTGTGAAACCCGGCATTAGATGTTAGAAAAACAATAAACAATGCGATATGCGCGTTACTGTTTCGCTGTGAACAACAATCGGCCAAAGAAATGGATAAAATTCACGCAATGCAGTTGTTCATCAAAGTCGCGGAGCTGGAAAGTTTTTCCCGCGCAGCGGATTTCTTTGCTTTGCCAAAGGGAAGTGTTTCGCGCCAGATACAGGCACTGGAACATCAACTTGGCACCCAGCTTCTCCAGCGCACCACGCGACGGGTCAAACTCACGCCAGAAGGCATGACCTATTATCAACGGGCAAAAGATGTGTTGAGTAATCTCAACGAACTGGACGGTCTGTTTCAACAGGATGCCACCAGTATCAGCGGTAAATTACGCATCGACATCCCACCAGGAATCGCGAAAAGCCTGTTACTGCCGCGCCTGTCGGAATTTCTCTATCAGCATCCGGGAATTGAGCTGGAACTGAGTAGCCATGACCGTCCGGTAGATATTCTTCATGATGGTTTTGATTGCGTGATACGCACTGGCGCGTTATCGGAAGATGGTGTTATCGCCTGTCCCCTCGGCAAACTGACCATGGTCAACTGTGCCAGTCCGCACTATCTGACGCGCTTTGGTTATCCGCAAAGCCCCAACGATCTGACTTCGCACGCAATAGTGCGTTACACACCGCACCTGGGTGTACATCCGTTAGGTTTTGAGGTTGCCAGCGTTAATGGTGTCCAGTGGTTTAAGTCTGGCGGCATGTTGACGGTAAACAGTAGCGAAAACTATCTCGCCGCCGGTCTTGCCGGTCTGGGGATTATTCAGATCCCGCGCATTGCCGTGCGCGAAGCCCTGCGTGCCGGGCGGCTTATTGAAGTATTACCTGGCTACCGTGCCGAGCCGCTCTCCCTTTCGCTGGTTTATCCGCAGCGTCGGGAGCTTTCCCGGCGTGTAAACCTGTTTATGCAGTGGCTGGCTGGCGTAATGAAAGAGTACCTGGACTGACCGACTATACTTTTTAAGAATGATCAAGACAGAAGGATAAAAGAGCGGATGACGCAGGAAAACGAGATTAAACGTCCCACCCAGGATCTGGAGCTCGAGCCGATTAAACCGCTGGATAATAGCGAGAAAGGCGGCAAAGTTAGCCAGGCGCTGGAAACCGTCACCACTACTGCCGAAAAAGTCCAACGCCAACCGATTATTGCGCACCTGATTCGCGCGACTGAACGCTTTAACGATCGGCTGGGGAATCAGTTTGGTGCGGCTATCACCTATTTCTCATTTTTGTCGATGATTCCGATTTTGATGGTGTCGTTTGCCGCCGCTGGTTTCGTTCTGGCCTCCCATCCGATGCTGCTGCAGGATATCTTCGACAAAATTCTGCAAAATATTAGCGATCCGACGCTGGCAGCTACATTGAAAAACACCATCAATACCGCCGTTCAACAGCGTACGACGGTAGGGCTTGTCGGCCTGGCGGTGGCGCTTTATTCCGGCATCAACTGGATGGGTAACCTGCGTGAAGCGATTCGCGCTCAATCGCGCGATGTCTGGGAACGTTCGCCACAGGATCAGGAAAAATTTTGGGTTAAATATCTGCGTGATTTTATTTCGCTGATTGGTTTGTTGATTGCGCTCATTGTGACGCTTTCGATCACCTCGGTTGCCGGTTCGGCGCAGCAAATGATTATTAGCGCCCTGCACCTGAACAGCATTGAGTGGCTGAAACCAACGTGGCGGTTGATTGGCCTTGCGATTTCCATCTTCGCCAACTATCTGCTTTTCTTCTGGATCTTTTGGCGATTGCCGCGCCACCGTCCGCGCAAAAAAGCGCTAATTCGCGGAACATTTCTTGCAGCTATAGGTTTTGAAGTAATTAAAATCGTGATGACCTACACACTGCCATCGCTGATGAAATCTCCGTCTGGCGCAGCATTTGGCTCCGTGCTGGGACTGATGGCGTTTTTCTACTTCTTCGCTCGTCTGACGCTGTTTTGCGCGGCGTGGATTGCCACCGCCGAATACAAAGACGACCCGAGAATGCCGGGGAAAACGCAGTCTTAAAATATGCCGGATGCAGCGTAACGCCTTATCCGGCATACGAATTTATTCGGCCTGGCTCCCCGTAGGCCGGATAAAATGCGCCAGCATCGCATCCGGCTATCATGCGCACATAACCACTTAAACTCTTCCCCAGAGCCTTTTCTGTCATCTCTTAGGAGCAAACAATTTCATTCCAACTCATTACTCCAGCATATAAATCCAGTTGGTAACTTTTATTTAACCTAAAACCAGTTTTATCCACCATTTATGAAATTATGTGAAGCATTTCATAGAAGAAAAATCACTGGCCTAAACATTATCCCCTCTTTGCCTGGTTTTTGACCATTTCCGCGATTTGTTACACATTGAAATATCACTTTTGCTGTGCGTAATATGGCTATTCGTTAGCCAAAAAATAAGAAAAGATTATGCAAGCAACAGCCACAACACTCGAAAATAACCAGGAATTTACGCCGGTAAACTCACGTAATAAAGTTCTGGTTGCCTCACTCATCGGTACAGCCATTGAGTTCTTCGACTTCTATATTTACGCAACGGCAGCCGTTATTGTGTTCCCGCATATCTTCTTCCCACAGGGCGATCCTACGGCAGCAACGCTACAGTCGCTTGCCACCTTCGCCATCGCCTTCGTCGCGCGCCCTATCGGTTCTGCCGTATTTGGTCATTTCGGCGATCGCGTTGGGCGTAAAGCGACGCTGGTCGCCTCGTTGCTAACGATGGGGATTTCGACCGTGGTGATTGGTCTGCTGCCGGGTTACGCCACGATTGGTATTTTCGCCCCGCTGTTGCTGGCGCTGGCTCGATTTGGTCAGGGTCTGGGATTAGGCGGCGAATGGGGCGGAGCGGCGCTGCTGGCAACCGAGAACGCACCACCGCGCAAACGTGCATTGTACGGCTCCTTCCCGCAGCTGGGCGCACCGATTGGCTTCTTCTTTGCCAACGGCACTTTCTTACTGCTTTCCTGGCTACTGACCGACGAGCAGTTTATGAGCTGGGGTTGGCGCGTGCCGTTTATCTTCTCGGCGGTGCTGGTCATTATCGGCCTGTATGTTCGCGTGTCGCTGCATGAGTCGCCGGTGTTTGAGAAAGTCGCTAAAGCGAAAAAACAGGTGAAGATCCCGCTGGGTACGCTGCTGACCAAACATGTTCGCGTAACCGTACTGGGTACGTTCATTATGCTGGCAACCTATACGCTGTTTTACATCATGACGGTCTACTCTATGACCTTTAGTACCGCCGCCGCGCCAGTTGGGCTTGGCCTGCCGCGTAACGAAGTATTGTGGATGCTGATGATGGCAGTGATTGGTTTTGGCGTGATGGTGCCAGTCGCCGGACTGCTGGCCGATGCCTTTGGTCGTCGTAAAAGCATGGTAATCATCACCACGCTGATCATCCTGTTCGCGCTGTTCGCCTTTAACCCGCTGCTCGGTTCTGGCAACCCGATTCTGGTTTTTGCCTTCCTCCTGCTGGGGTTAAGTCTGATGGGACTGACCTTCGGGCCGATGGGCGCGCTGTTACCAGAGCTGTTCCCGACAGAAGTGCGTTACACCGGAGCATCGTTCTCTTACAACGTAGCGTCGATTCTCGGGGCTTCCGTTGCACCATATATCGCAGCCTGGTTGCAGACTAACTACGGGTTAGGTGCGGTGGGGTTATATCTGGCGGCGATGGCTGGCTTGACCTTAATCGCCCTGCTGCTGACCCATGAGACGCGACATCAATCGTTGTAATAAGAGTGAAAAGCCTGATGCGCTACGCTTATCAGGCCTGAATTTCCATAAAATATATTGAATTCGCAAGGATTTGTAGGCCGGATAAGGCGTTCACGCCGCATCCGGCAGTTTCCATCACTTCTTCATCTGCGACAAAATCGTCCGACACTGATTAGCCTCCCCTTCGGAAGGAGAGATCAGCGCCAGTAACGCCGCCGCCGGTGTTACCAGCGTTGCCAGTGCCGCCGCGACGGCTCCGCGAGCAATCAACGGTCCGGCTTTCACCCCAGCCTGCGGATTTTTAAATGTCCCACGCACATACAGCGGCGAACGCAGTGTGATAATCCGAATCCCTTTACTTTCTGGATCGATAGTCAAATCCAGTTGCTCCGAAGCAAAACTTGCCGTGCCGGTAACATTGATCAACGCATTCTCAGTATCAAAAGCAAAAATCTGCGGACGCGCTACACCGTTGGCAATATCCAGATTCGCTGCCGCGCAGTTCACCCGCACCTCATCATCACCAAATATCGCACCGACAATGTAGTTGCCGACATTCAGGCCGACAATCTCCATCAGGTTGCGGCTCACCAGCCCGTCATTCATCAACAGTTTCAGGTTGCCGTTACTGTTGCCTAAAAGCGCCGCCACCGAGTTACCGCTACCGCGTAGTTCCGCGTCACCGTTCATTTCCCCCAGCGTCTTCTGCATCAGTTCTACATCGGGCATCAGTTCTTTGAGTTTCAGCCGACGCGCCTGAATATCAGCCCGCCCTTGCATCGGCTTTTTATCGCCTTCCAGATGAATATTCGCCGCAATGCTGCCGCCTGCCATGCCAAATTTCAGCGGTTGCAGGCGCAGGTCAGCATTTTTGAGAATGATATGGGTAGAGAGATCGCTAATCGGCAAGCTACTACCATGTTCAATGCGCCGACCTTTGAAGCGGACATCGGCATCCATGACGTCCCATTTATCGGTTTCGAAGCGGTCATAAGGCAGCACTTTGCCCGCAGGCTGAACGCTTTTTTCGCCTTTCTTCTGCTCAGACCGTTTCGACTTTTCTGCACCTTTTCCAGAATCAACGCCAATCAATGGCCCTAAATCTGCCAGCCGCAATTGCCGCGATTCGACATCACCTTCCAGTTTTGGTCGTGGCTTGCCGGTGGTGTAGACCAGAGAACCGTGGATATCGCTATCGCCAATGCGCCCATTAAAACCGCGATAATCAAAGACCGACGATTTTTCAGTGTCGATTTTCGCTACCAGCCGACCATCCGTTTCAAACGGCGGGGTATCGGGCAGCAGAACGCCCGTCAGTTCATAGAGATCACCCAGCGAATCGCCAGAAAATTTAAGCCGTAAATCGACACCGCCCATCTTCATTGGGTCATTCACGACGCCATCAAAAGCGACGCGAGTATTCCCGGAGCGGAAATCAGCCTGTACCGGAAACGGTGTACCTTCGCCGCGTAGTGCCAGCATACCGCCGATTTTACCTTTGCCCGTGAGCGGTTCACCGTTATAACGTCCCTGCGCCTTCAGACCAAAAACGTAATCGCCCACCTTTTCTTTGTCCGCTTTACCTTTCGATCCGGTAACTTCACTGAACGGCAGCGGCTTGCCTAACGGATCGACAAAAATTTCCAGATCCGCTTTGCTTACTTTGTCATCAATAGCGATCCGCCCTTGATCGAACAGAATATTATCCAGTCGAAACGACCACGCAGACGGCTTTGCATTCATGTCTTTGTTGTCATCATTGGCGAGATTAAAGGTCCAGTTATTGTTCTTTTCAGAGAGACGAATCAGACGCGCGTCGGGCTTCTCCAGTTTTATCCACGGCAGCCAGACCGTTTTGGTCAGCAACGCCAGCGGGGCCAGCGTCGCTTCTACCCGCGGCAAATGCACCATTGTTACTTCGGGAATATCCGGCGGATTGCCAAGAATGATGTCTTCTGCATGCACATGAGGCCACGGCACCCAGCTGCGCCAGCCGGTTTCTTGTTTTTGCCGCTCCCACACCACGCCCAGATCGCCACGGATAGCGAATGGACGATTCAACTCCGCAGAGACTTTCTGGTTGATGGTCGGTTTGAGTCGATTCCAGTCAAATGTTGCAATCAAAATGATCGCCACGACAATCAACAACAAGAAAGTCCCTGAAATCGCAGCGGTTATTTTGCCTGCCTTGCTCATCATTCGCTTCCTCATATTTCTTCCTGTGCCAGTCCTAAAGATAGTCCAGCCAGGCAGAAAATGAGGCAGCTTATAGCGCCAGAACTGCCGAATTCAGCGTTTCTATCGGTGCCGGGCGTGAAAGAAACCAGCCTTGTGCGGCAAATGCAGGCGAATTTTGTACATCGCGCCACTCTTCCTGCGTTTCCACACCTTCGACAATCACCCCGCGACAATAGCGATTCATTAGATGTAAAAGCTGAGAAAAGAGCGTGCGTCCTTCCGGCGACTGACGCAGCATCACAAACAGCTCACGGGCGATTTTGATGTAGTCGTAACGTACTTCACTTAGCGCAGAGAAATTTGCCATCCCAGTGCCGAAATCATCCAGCCACAGCGGACCAAATTCACACATCGAGGCAAAGGTTGAGTCTTTTGGCAGGCGGATGTGTTCTACCAGTTCGAAACGCAGCCAGGGAAGATGCTCAATCTGGCGCAGGATTTTTGGTTGCTGACGCAGGGCGATGAGCGTAGGACCATCAATATTGACCGATGCCAGCAGGCCGTGCTCGACAAAGAAGTCGGCATTTTGCGCCAGCAAATCAATCTGCTCTTTCACAACCTCCATCCGATGGCTGACGGTGATTTCAGTAAAATAGCGATCCGGCGGCAGACGTTGTAAAGGGTTCGAGGGATGCGTGACCACCGTTAATAGCTCCACGGCCATTAACCGTCCGCAGGTTTGATAGATCGGCTGCCAGGTGTAAGCACGCTCACACTGCAACCAAAAACGCCGTTCCTGCAAGCTCTCGATGCTTGCTTCAGGGTTGCTTATTCGCTGGATAACCTGCCTTATCATCAAAGATGTCCTGTGTTTAAAAGTGATGCTGCCCGGACTCGACAAAGATTATCGGCGCGCAAGAGCAGAACTTTACCGCCTGACCGGGTTAAATTTCCCCACTCCACTACGGAATCTTTCAGGAATACGTTCTGGCTCAAAAAAATAATGGAACACTGTTTTAATATGGTTGACCAGCAAACCACCACAGCGCAAACTAACGCTAATTTTTACAGATCAGGTTCACGACTATGTCCAAAAAGATTGCCGTGATTGGCGAATGCATGATTGAGCTTTCCGAGAAAGGCGCGGACGTTAAGCGCGGTTTCGGCGGCGATACCCTGAACACTTCCGTCTATATCGCCCGTCAGGTCGATCCTGCGGCATTAACCGTTCATTACGTGACGGCGCTGGGAACGGACAGTTTTAGTCAGCAGATGCTGGACGCCTGGCACGGCGAGAACGTTGATACTTCCCTGACCCAGCGGATGGAAAACCGTCTGCCGGGTCTTTACTACATTGAAACCGACAGCACTGGCGAACGTACGTTCTACTACTGGCGTAACGAAGCCGCCGCCAAATTTTGGCTGGAGAGTGAGCAATCCGCAGCGATTTGTGCAGAGCTGGCGAATTTTGATTATCTCTACCTGAGCGGGATTAGCCTGGCAATCTTAAGCCCGACCAGCCGCGAAAAGCTGCTTTCCCTGCTGCGCGAATGCCGCACTAACGGTGGAAAAGTGATTTTCGACAATAACTACCGTCCGCGCTTGTGGGCCAGCAAAGAAGAGACACAGCAGATGTACCAGCAAATGCTGGAATGCACGGATATCGCCTTCCTGACGCTGGACGACGAAGACGCGCTGTGGGGTCAACAACCGGTGGAAGACGTCATTGCGCGCACCCATAACGCGGGCGTGAAAGAAGTGGTGGTGAAACGCGGGGCGGATTCTTGCCTGGTGTCCATTGCTGGCGAGGGGTTAGTGGATGTTCCGGCGGTGAAACTGCCAAAAGAAAAAGTGATCGATACCACTGCAGCTGGCGACTCTTTCAGTGCCGGTTATCTGGCGGTACGTTTGACGGGCGCCAGTGCGGAAAATGCGGCGAAACGCGGGCACCTGACCGCAAGTACCGTTATTCAGTATCGCGGCGCGATTATTCCTCGCGAAGCCATGCCTCAGTAAATAACACATCAATCATAGCGGAGAAATTAATGGAATAATTTCTCCGCTAAATAGTTCCGCAGTATACTTTCTGTTATTGACCACATGGATTCCGGGTTCAAATGCCCTCTCGCAAATGGATTTTTGCCATTTCACTCATCGTTTTTATCGGCTCTGGATATGGGCTGCTGACCCGGCTTATGCCGCAAAAAACACGCCCCCTCGATCAACAAGTCTATATCTGGCAGCGTTTGTGGACCGCGCAACATGAGCACGCACTAAAACAGAGCCGTAATCTGTTCTCAACGCTACGCATTCTGGGGCTACAAGTTCATCCTCAGGAAGGTATACGCTACACCGCCGTTAATAAAACATTTATAAAACAAGATGATCGCCCCGTCTGGCTGGTTGCGCGACTGGACGGTAAGCTCTCTCATATTAATCAACAAAATGTTGTGCAGAACATTGTACGAACAATGAATGAGTGGAAAGAGGCGGGTATTAAGCTGGCTGGCATTGAAATTGATTTCGATGCGCCAACGGCAAAACTGGTGGAATACCAACAGTTGCTAAGGACATTGCGCCAGAATCTTCCTGCAGAATTAAAACTCAGTATTACTGCATTACCTGACTGGCTGAATTCACCACATCTGCCTGCGCTGCTGGCTGACGCCGATATTTCTGTTTTGCAGGTGCATACGGTGTTATCGCCGCAACAGGGATTATTCGACAGTAAACTGGCTAAGCGCTGGAGCACGCAATATGCACGTATTTCTCCCCATCCTTTTTACATCGCTCTGCCGGCTTACGGTTCTGCGCTGACGCGCGATAACCGTATTGAAAGCGAAGCCCCACTGTATATTGCACAAGAGTTGCGGGAGCTGAGTGTGGCGCCACAAACGTTGGCTGATTTTACCCAACAGCTGGAACAAAAACCGCCCTCAGGGTTACAGGGATTTATCTGGTTCCGACTCCCGCTGGCAAATGATCGCCGCGCCTGGTCCCTGTCTACTTTAGATGCCGTTATTCACCATAAACCTTTGACGCCGCGCTGGTCTTTGATAATTTCGCCACAGGCTGACAAGCAACTTATTGATTTGGCCATTAAAAACAATGGTGATATTGACGCGCCATTGCCACAACAGATCGAGCTGCCTGCTGCTCAATGCACATATGCTGATGGCGCAGGCCATTATCAGGCACAAACCAACGCATCCTCGTTACGTTTTATTCGCATCAGTACCAGGCAGTTGCGTGCTGGTGAAAGCAGTGCGCTGGGATGGGCGCGATGCACCCCAAATTTACAAGGAGAGTTCAATGTTATCCCCTAAAATATCGCGGCTTTCCGTTGTTGTATTTCTCTCGCTAATTAGCGCCAACGTTAATGCCTGTGGACCATTTATTCCCAATCATCTGTTAACTGACCGCAATAGCGCACTGCTGGAAATGCCAAATGGCAGTTTTGTCTTTGAAGTACAACAGTTGGTTAAACGCGATCCTGGTTTACCAGTATGGCAAGAAAATACGCCTGAAGAGGCAACGCAGACAGATACAGATGCTGAACCTCCTGTGCAAAATCGGGCACTGGAACTTTATTATTCAGGAGCTAAGGATTTCCATCAGGGAAAATACGATAGCCCATACTTTCAGCAATTATTAGCCTTGCCGAAAACAGAGCAAGGAGAATGGCGGCTGGCTGCGCTATATAGTCTGGCAAGGGGGGGATTTGATGCCTCTGACGACGATCTCGATCTTATAATCAATAAAGGTGGCTTTAATCAGGAACTTGCTGAGCAGGCCATACAGCGTTATCAGCAAATCATTGAAGAAGTGCGTAATGGCGCAGCCGATCCTGAATTGCTCTCTCTCGCCAGTCTCGGTCAGATTGGGCATTATTATCTGAAAAAAGGTGATGTCGCTGCGGCAGTAAAAATGTATGCCCGGCAAGCGGCCCAGGGTTCGCCCTCCGGGAAAGCGTCGCTACGGATGATTTCGCTGTATATAACCAGGGAGAAAAATTTACCACTGCTGGAGTCGGTTATTAATGATTCTCTGGTTCAGCAACTGGTAATCGCAGAGCTCTTTATTCGTCATGACTGGGGGTATGTTAGCGAAGCCTGTACTAAGGACCTTGTAGATTATACCTGTCCAACGCATCGCGACCGTTTAATTAAGTTGCTAAGTCAACACAGAGTTAAAGGATTTAGTTATAGCGATCGCCTGGCAGCACTGGCGTATCGGGCAGGAAATTATTCGTTAGCACAAACGCTGTTGCAGGATGCGCCAGAAAGTGGATTAAGCGAATGGTTAAAAGCAAAAATGGCATTACGAGCCGGAGATATTCCACTGGCAACGCGTCACTATGCTCGCGCAGCCCCGATGTTCCCGACCGATGAAGTGTGGGGAAGTATGGACCCGGAAAGTCCTTATTATCATGGAGATAAAGTTATTATCCCATCTTGCCGTATTGCCAGTGAGCAGGCGATTTTGGCATTAAAACGCGATGATTATCTTCAGGCCACCGCATTGTTTTACCAGGCCAAAGATCTCTATTGGGCCGATTTAGCCTGGGTTGCAGAAAACGTTTTGACCTTACCGGAGTTACAGGCGTTTGTTGAAAAAAACGTACCGGTACCTCAGCACCCTTTAAAACCTGTAGATTTAAATAATAACAATGACGGTTATTATCTTTCGCCAGATATCATTCCAACGGATGTTAAATTACGGGCGTTATTGGGTAGACGATTAATTCGTCATGGCCAGTACCAGCAGGCCATCAATTGGTTTGATATTCCCAATTATCGCCAGGCCGCACAAAAACTGGCTGATTTAATGGCGATAGCAAAAAATAAAAACATCCCTGATAAGCAACGCGCCCAGGCGCAATACGAAGCTGCGCGGCTTTTGCGTTTCAGTGGTATCGAATTGGCGGCTTATGAAATGTATCCCGATTATGCCATTACCAGCGGGCAGTATTCAGAACCCTTTGAATACAGCAATAACGATCAGTGGATAAGTCGTAAAGAAAAACAACGTTTCCGCCACGCAATCCCCACTGTTGATGAGCATTTTTTGCATTACCGCTGGCAGGCTGCGGAATGGGCCGGACAATCAGCCGATTTACTTCACCCTAAAACCCAGGCTTGGGCTGCCGTGTTATGCCATGCTGCAAGTTGGATCAGATATCTTGATCCAGAAACCGGTGCATTAATTTATCAACGCTACGTGAAAAACGGTAAATCTTTTGACTGGGCGGCGCATTTTGGTCGTGATTGTCCAGAACCAGTGTTTAAGAAGGATCTGAAGAAATAACCTTGCAGGAGTGAGAAGGGCTACCCTTACGGAATGGTGAAAACTGCTGACGCATATCATTAAAACTACGCGTAAATTTAAGCGGGTTCTCACCTTTAATTTCGACCGTGACGAAGACATTCCCATCCTTGTTAAAGAAGTCAAAATAATAGTCATGTTGATGACGACGATTTGTTTTAAATTGACGAAATGATAAATAGCAGCGGTTATCGTAGGTAATTAAAAAATCATTTTCTCCGTATTCGCTTATCATCTTATTTTTCAGGCTACCATCGAAGAGCACTGCATACTTATCTCTGTCAGCAAATAATTCGGCATCCGTTTCTCGGTTGATCGTGTTGACGCTGATACCGAATTCTATTTTTACCTTGTCTTTATCGATATTATTTCTTGTGCTGACATACATATTATTGGCATCCCAGAGTAAGAGAAAATTTTTGTTGCAGGAATAAAGACCTGTTAAGCAAAAAATGACTGTTAGCAAGAATAGTATGCGTTTTTTGTTACGCATTTATACTCCTGAAAATGCGTTGAGGTCGCAAATATAATTAAATAGCCTGACATAAATAAAATTAATTCCCTATCAATAATACATCTGCGACTTTTCTTGGTCCTTCGTAGATCTCAAATGCCTCGTACTTAGTCATCCATTGTTCAGGGGCGGTATCGAAAAGGAACTGAACGCACCCCATTGAAACGATACGTCCATCGGTTACATTAGGTTTTTCCAATTCAAAAACAACACTCCATGCATTATTTTGCCAGTCAGTTTTCTCCTCTGGAAACCTGGAGACGGGATAATATCTACCGATAGGAGGTGCGCTCCTTCTGCCACCTTCATTTTCTGTAAGCCAAACAACCTTTACACGATACATATGTTTCCATTCATTAATTAATTAAATTAAGTGTGAATTATATAATATTGCCACCCCATGCGGTCTTTCCCATTTTAGTCCATCAACTAATAATGATAGAAAAGAATACTGGAAGCTTATATTTTTAATCACTTCTATTTTTTCATCATCTAATGACAAGATTACCCACCCCCCGTAATTTTTGCTAACCAGGTTGTTAATAAATTTAATTATAGGATTGGTTGAAATATCCTTTCCTTTATTCACAGCCATTTCCAGGTCATCGACTAAAGAACCATTGAAGTTGTAAACATGATATTCATTAAAGTCTATGTGCTCATCTAAAGGTGGGCCATAAGTAATCGGTAGATTGCATCTCTGCAAAAGATGATGATTACACCAGGCGTATACCGGAGGGTCGCGATGAAAGGTTTCCCCACCCCAGTGAATCATAACCTCTTGTAGATCTAGTTCCTCTGGAGCGAATTGTGTAGGGAGCAAAATATCCAAGTGAAAATCCATAGCCTATCCTAAATTTGGCACCCATAACATAAACTGTGTAAGAATCAACGACTGCCCCCAAAAAAATGGGAAAATTCACTTATTCTGCAAAGTTACTTATTAAGAAGCCCATTCCTCATTTTTTGGCAAATAGCCCTTTCGCCAACAGGTCAGAATCTTAAAACTCGCTCGCAAATAAAATTTATTAGCTGAATCGTTTTTAACCATTCTGACTAATGTCATCTCACCCGTTCTTTTATCTATCACGAATTCGCCGTAATCAGATCTACAATAGTCAGAAGATGTAGGTCCAAATTCATATTTTACTACTTTATCAGTTTCTTCAATTTTCAATATTTCTATATGATAGGCCATTATTTAACACCATCTATTGCCTGGCATCGTATACAGCTAAAACCAGTAGCTAAAATCTCAACATAACTATCATAACCTGCTATAATATAATGTTTTAACTTCAACCGTTTTTTAGGATCATATAATTTCTCTTTTTCTTCAAGCGGTACAGAATTCATTACTTGATATATACCGGAGTCCAGATTTTCACCATCAACCTTCTTAATAACAATATTGTTATAGTTGGCTTCATAAAAATTGACGGTAGCACACTTAACTTCAGCAACAGTAGTGAAGACCAGTTCAATTTGAACATAATCTCTCTCTGTTGATATTAACTCCAGAGCATCTACTTTAATCTTGACGCCATCAGACTCTGTATATGTTAAAGATAAATAAGCTGTGGAAATCCTGAATCCAATCGATTGTGATTTTAACACAAGCATAAACTCACTCCTTCCAGGAGGCACCGGTATAATTTATTCAGCTAATAAATAATTAAACCCACTCTACGGTAAGTTTATTTTAATAATGAATGGTTATCTGCGCGCTACCGCCGTGCCAGGAAAAATATCTGCGGTTATATCACGGTAACTAATTTATTACCGTTAATCCCGGCAGCGCAGAAGAAACGCTGCCGGGTGATTTATTACTGTGCGGGTGGAATATCCGTCACTTCAGGATGTACGTCATCCGTGGCAACTGAGGTTGTGGCAGCAGTAGTAGATGGGGCCATGATTTGATCCCAGGCCGCCTGCAACGCTTTCATGTTAAATTCTGGCTCGCCTTTCGGCTGCAGAAGAATTAACGCCATATCGTTCGACAACTGCTGACGCAGATCCTGATTTAACATCTCCACCGTCAGGCTGTTAAGGAAGTCCTGGCGCAGTTTCTGATATTGCTCCGGCGCGATATCAACGACCTGATTTTGCAACGAACGCATCCGCTGACCCATCAAAATATCGGTATCAGCTCGCGCATAGGCGGCAAACAGTTTCTGCAGCTCCAGTTTCTTTTGCGCCACTAACGCATTGAACTCTTCTTCCGGCAGACCTTTATCGCGAACCTTTGCCAGCTCACGCGCTACCAAATTAAGGTTGCTGTTCAGCTTGTCGTTTGGTGATTCGATGTTGATGGCACACTGCGCACGCAGATACAGCACACGGCAGTCAAATCCAAGACCGATGTCTTTGCTGTTACTGGTGCTTAACGCTTGCTGAACGTGCCAGAACAGCGCCTCACGGGCCAGGTCCGCACGCCAGTAGCGCAGCAGTGCGGCTGATTCACGAATAGGCTGCCACGGCGTATCCCACATGATAGATAACCGGTCCTGACGTACCGCATCGGTCATAATACTCACCGCTTCAGGACGCAGCGGAGAAAGCGTCGGCACCGGAGCCGGTGTTTCACGTTTGCCTTTCAGTTCGCCAAACGTTTTGTTGATTTGGTCGACAACCGAGCGCGCATCCACGTTTCCCACCACCAGCAGCGTCATTGCATCCGGGGTGTACCATTTCTGATAGAAATCTTTAATCTTTTCCGCTTCAACGGGTTGTT
This sequence comes from Escherichia sp. MOD1-EC5990, assembly GCF_002965285.1. Classification (NCBI taxonomy): domain Bacteria; kingdom Pseudomonadati; phylum Pseudomonadota; class Gammaproteobacteria; order Enterobacterales; family Enterobacteriaceae; genus Escherichia; species Escherichia sp. MOD1-EC5990. The sequence continues at coordinate 65,723 of NZ_PTRV01000012.1, forward strand.
TCAGCGGATCGGCAGGATCGTGACCTAACAAGGTTGATCCTTTCAGACGATAGCGCCACCAGCCCTCTTTAGTATCGGCAGGCCAGGTTGCCACCATGTCCTGACTTTGCAGCGCGTGGTTGATGGTTTCTGGCGTGATAGTCAGTTTGCCAGTGGCATTTGCCAGATAAGAGAGCGCTTCTTTCAGCAAGTCGTTACGGTTATTGGGCAAACTCAGATTAAACAGCGTGGTGTCATAAGAGACAATTACCGGCGGCATCGGGCGTTTAGGGTCGATCCCCTGCTGCCACAATGAACGCGCCTGTGCTGCTTCAAGGCCACCGCTTTGCGTTAACGCAATACGAGGGATGGCGTGACTGTAACCGCTCTGTTGTGTACTTTCGGCGAGCGAACCGGTATTAACCAGCAGGCGAATTTCAACGCGATCGCTGGGACGCTGGGGCGTGGTCAGCACTTGCCACTGTAAACCGTTGGAAAGCGTCCCCTGTTGCCATGCTGGATCAGGCTGGAGCGCATCTGCCTGCACATAGCCAGCAGTGGCCATCATCAGCAAACCGCCCGCTAAAAGTCGAATTTTTGTGCCCTGCATGTGAACCCCTGATCAACTATCCTGGTAATAAAAAACTGCCCGTTGTCGGTCAGTCTAAATGACATTAAAAACACTTCGTGTTAGACCGCAAGAACATGAAAATGTCACGGAAGAAGTGAAATAAACCTGAACTCACCCAGGTGGTAAGTTCAGGCACAGGGGTCAATTATGCGCAAACACCCGCACTCGGGGAAGGGAGTGCGGGCATAAGTGGTGAGATTAAGAGGATAATTCGTGCGTTTTGCCATCCGGCGCACGATTATTCAGCACATCGTCCAGTTTTTTGTGGTCCAGTTCTTTCACCCACTTAGCAACAACAATGGTCGCTACGCCGTTACCGACCAGGTTAGTCAGCGCACGGGCTTCTGACATGAAACGGTCGATACCGAGGATTAGCGCCAGACCCGCTACCGGCAAATGGCCCACCGCAGAGAGCGTCGCCGCCAGCACGATAAAGCCACTACCCGTTACCCCTGCCGCCCCTTTAGAAGAAAGCAGCAACACGATTAACAGCGTGATTTGGTGGACGATATCCATTTGACTGTTAGTGGCCTGGGCGATAAACACCGCCGCCATTGTCAGGTATATCGATGTGCCATCAAGGTTAAACGAGTAGCCTGTCGGGATGACCAGCCCCACCACCGATTTGCGGCAGCCGAGTTTCTCCATCTTGTCGAGCATACGCGGCAGCGCCGACTCGGAAGATGAAGTCCCCAGTACAATCAGCAGTTCTTCACGGATGTAGCGGATAAATTTGAAGATACTGAAACCAGTCGCTTTAGCGATTGAACCTAGTACCAGCACCACAAACAGGATACAGGTGATGTAGAAGCAGATAATCAGCTGCCCCAGTTGCACCAGTGTGCCGACGCCGTATTTACCGATGGTAAACGCCATTGCCCCGAACGCACCAATAGGTGCCAGACGCATGATCATATTGATGATGCCGAAGATGACCTGCGAGAAACTTTCGATCACGTTAAAAATCAGTTGGCCTTTGCTGCCCAGACGGTGGAGCGCAAAACCAAACAGTACGGCAAACAGCAGCACCTGCAGAATGTTACCGCTAGCAAAGGCGCCAATGACGCTCGCCGGGATGACATCCATAATAAAGGCGACAATGCCCTGGTCTTTCGCCTGATCGGCGTAAACCGCTACCGCTTTCGCATCAAGCGTTGCCGGATCGACGTTCATTCCGGCACCAGGCTGCACGACGTTAACGATGATAAGACCAATAATCAGCGCGATGGTACTGACAATTTCAAAGTAAAGCAGTGCGACTGCGCCGGTACGACCGACCGCCTTCATGCTTTCCATACCCGCAATGCCCGTTACGACGGTACAAAAGATGACAGGAGCGATGATCATCTTAATGAGCTTAACGAACCCGTCGCCAAGCGGTTTCATTTGCTCGCCTATTTCAGGGTAGAAATGGCCAAGGAGAATACCAATGGCTATCGCTGTCAGGACCTGAAAGTAAAGGCTTTTAAACAGAGAGGTTTTCATAGGGTGTCCTTTAGTAAAACCACAGGTCTTGTAAGGTTATGGGGTACCTGCGGCCTTAAAATAACACCCAGACAACATCACAGAAATGTACCTGGATCATAATTGAAACAAAAAGGTTAAAAAGTTTGAGCTGGCTCGCACAAACCAGCACTTTTTAAAGTTTTGTAATCAGTTTGGGGTAGCTACTTTTCTTCCAGGTAACTCTCTTCGAAGATTTCAATAGGGAGTGGGCGAGCAAAAAGGAAGCCCTGGGCAATACCAACGCCCGCTTTTGCCAGCCAGTCGCGTTGTGCTTCAGTCTCCACGCCTTCGGCAATCATTTGTAAGTTCAGGCTTTGCGCCAACATGATAATTGCAGCAATCATGCTGCTATCTTCCGGCAAGCCTTCAACAAACATTTTGTCGATTTTTAACACGTCGATTGGCAACGATTTCATATGCTGCAGCTGACGCAGCCCTGCGTAGCCCATGCCGAAATCATCCAGCGCCACCCGAACGCCGGCATTACGCAACGGGCGGAGGATTGCCACCGCTGCATGAGGGTCGTCAATACGTCGGCTTTCTGTCACTTCCAGAATCAGTGTTCCCGGCTGAATGCGATAGCGGGTTAACAGTTCCAGCATATCCGCTACCATATTCGGGTGCATCAGTTGCAGCGCTGAGAGGTTTACCGACAAGGGCAACATAATGCCGCGCTCTTGCCAGGCAGCCAGCAGTCGACAGGACTCTTCCAGCACCCAGTGACCGACGGTAACCATCAGCCCACAGCACTCAATGCGATCGATTAAGCCATCCGGCAGATCCCAACTGCCATCCGGTTGCTGGATACGCAGTAACACTTCCGCACTGACCAGTTTACCGCTGGTCATCTCGACCTGTGGCTGTAACCAAATCGCAAACTGATGATTTTCCAGTGCATTAAGGATATCGCTCTCTTCCGTCAACCGCTGTTGGGCGGCTTCCATCTGCTGCGGATCAAAGAACTGAATCTGATTCTTACCTTTATGGTGAGCGGTAAATGCCGCAGAAATAGCGCGACTGTAAAGCTGTTCGGCGGTGAGATCGCCGTAGAACATCGCCACGCCAATGCTACAGTGCGGACGAAGTTGAATACGTTCAATCGGCAGGCGCTCGCTCATGATAGTGAGCACTTGCTGACCTAAAGTAATAGCATGCCACGGTTCCTGTACACCGTTGGCAATGACAGCAAAGTCATAACCACTAATTTGCGCGAGGATCATACGTGGCGACAGTACCGATTTGAGTTTTTCCACCAGCGTCAGCAGCAGAATTTCTCGTTGCGCCTCTTTCAGCACGCCCGCAGTATCACGCAGGGTTTCACAGGTGATAATCATCAGCGCGGTGGTTTGTTTACGCGCGACAACCTGCTCCAGCATCTCCATCAGCAAGGCTTTGTTCGGCAAATCCGACACCGGGAAGCGCATCGCATTTTCGTTCTGTTCTTCATAATGGCGCTGCAGCAATTGCTGGTTGAGGTTGTAACTGCGCACCAGCATACCGATTTCATCGTCCTGATGCAGACGTGGTAATGCCAGTTGGTGACCAACAAGCTCCTGGGCTGGGATGGCGTTAAGTTCACGAGCAATATTGCGTAACGGATGCAAAATCAGGCGGTTAATGCACCAGCTAATCGCCACCGTCAATATTAACGACAAAAGTAAGTAAATGGTCACTAACGTTGAGAGGGTGCTCATCACGAACTTATACATGCGGAAGGAATCCGCCTGTAGCACCAGATAGGCAATTGGCTGCGGGTTTGCCGGACGTTCCAGCGAGTAAACGCCCAGCGAGATTTGCACCGGTAGCTCAAACATGCGAGTAACCATTACCGGCACCGGACGCTCTGGAATAAAACTTTTACGCAGCGCCTGGAACTGGTTAGGCAGCACCACATCGGCACGGCTGACCACGCCTGCCGGTTTAATGCTGGCAAGAATAGCTTCCGCTTCGGGAATATCGCCTTTCAAAATGGCAGAAGATAAGGGTTCGCGGACAGAGCGAGCAATGCTTTCCAGTTGCGTAGCCGTGTTATAGCGATTCTGCTGGACCAGATGGAACAGCAAAACGGTGCAAAAAATAAAAACGAACACCAGGACAACGGCTGCCACCATTGCCATCTGCTTGATTGTTAACGAGCGACTTACGCGCAAATTGTCTCCCCCCGGAAATCCCAGATTGCCGCCCGAGTATACCCGATCGCAGCGGCATTAAGAGAGGCGCTATCTGAAAACTTACCAGTCGGCGTAAGGTATCAGCGGCTGCGGCGGTAAATCCATGTCACCCTGCCATCCGGCGGCGGAATAACGTACGTAGAGCAGGAAATGGCTGGGCGCGTAATCTTTCGCCTGCTGGATATCAATTGCCGTACCGACAAACCAGTTGGATGTGACGCGACGCTCAAGTAATGCCCGCGCCGTATAGCCAAAGCCCTGACTGCTGCCGCCATCGTTGGATTGCCGCGCAGCTTCTTCCTGCCAGTCAGTCGGGATCAGATTCATCAGCGGATACCGCGGCATGGTTTTGGTGCGCGAATGCGACCACGAACCAGACGCCCCCAGCTCCCACGACCAGTTTTCTGTCCGCTCACGCCACATCACCGGAATGGCAAACGACAGGTATTCCTGCGGGCTGTAGTAACCGCCCTGACCGAGTGAGTACCCACTCAGGTCTTTGTCGTAATGCCAGATCATGTTGTTCAGGCCGATTGTCACGCGGCGATTGTTCTGGTTGATGACCTTATAGTAATAGCCCGTCATCCAGCGCACACGCCAGTTATCTTCAACATTTTTACCGGTTAACTGGTCGCCGCTAAGCGATGCCCAGACGCCGTTTGCTTCACCTTTATCGTAGCTCAGGCTTAGTCCTACGCCATCAGCACGCACGCCACCCCATTTTTTCCCGGTATTGCTCGGGGAGTCTTTTTGCCCGCCAAAGGCCAGCAAAGAACTGGAAATGGGCCGACGATGGGCGTTAACGGTGTAACCCAGCGGCCCGATATCATCACTGTAACTGATGCCGCCGACCACATCCACCACGTTGAAGCCCATCGGCGTGGTGCCGATATCCCAGCTCCAGACGTCATTTCGCCAGCCGACCGCCACGCTGGCACCGGAATCCGACTGGCTGCGGTTGCCGCTACAGTCCTGTAATGTACAGGTGCCCCAGTTGTCATCCCATTTGCCATCGGCATTAGTGGAGAAACTGCCGACGTTCATATTGACGAAATCACTGCGAAAGAACATCCGCCCGTCAGAATACGGTGCGTCCACCTGCAACATGGTGGTGTGCGCTTTCAGATCGGAGTAACCACCGGTGCCGCTCGACCCCCAGTAATCGTGCTCGAGGGTGACGTTAAGATCCTGCTGGCGATAGAGGTCCGCTGCATCGCTGCGCACGCCGCGTTTCAGCCAGTCATCTTTCTCGTCGTTACGGGTCAGCCGGGTAAAGGTGTCGTTATCCTGCGGACGCGTCGTGGTCACACCGGATGCGACCATCGCGTCTTTGTAGGTTTCCAGCGCCTGCTTTGGATCGCCCGCCTGCGCTTCAAACTTCGCACCGTCGCGCAGCACCATCGCACTTTCCATCGACGGCGGCTGAGATTTTGCCTGCGGGATCAGCTTGTTAAATGTCTGCTGCGCCGCTGCGGTATCGCCAAGCTGCGCCTGCGCCAGCGCCACGCGCCGCTGTGTGTTCAGGGAGGCGTTATCGGTGGCAGGCAGTTTCGCCAGTTGGCTACGTGCCGCCGCTTTGTCACCGGCAGCGATATCCACTTCCGTCAGGCCAAGAATGGCATCAGCGTTAGTTGGCTCCCGCGTCAGGACATTCTGATATGCAGCACGGGCAGCAGCGTAATCACGTCGTTGTTGCGCCCAGTCAGCCAGCGTCAGATCAATACGCGAGGAAGGCGGTTGCTGGCGCAGCATCGCTTCTGCTTCTGCCTCTTTACCGTTTTCTCGCAGGCGATTAGCGGTTTCCAGCACCTGGTCGCTTTGCAGCCGATTAACCAGCTCCTGAATATTGCTGTTCCATTGCGCGCGCGGCAGGCTGTTGATATGCGCCAGTGCCGCTCTGTCCTGGTCATGACCAGAGAGATACAGCCCGTAAGCGTAAACCTGCTCCGGGTCGTTCGGCTTCTGCTGTGCCAGATTGCGCATTAATGTATCAGCCTGGCTGCGTTGTCCGGCCTGCCAGAGATCCTGCGAAAGTCGGTAAGTAATCCACACGCTGCCGGGGTCCAGTGCCAGTCGTTGCCGCTGAAGTGCTGCTGCCTGCGCCCATTTGCCCTGGTTTTCCAGTGCCTCTGCCTGCTGTGCCAGACGATCGTTTTGCAGGCTACGTTCGATATCATCAATGCTGCGCCGCTGGCTGGCAGAGAGCGAGGCGATATACGCTTCGGCTTTTTCTGGCGACTGCTGGCGGTAAATATTCGCCAGCCCGCGCACGGCGTTAGTGTTGCCGCTGTCCATACGCAAGGTCTGCTGGTAATAGCGTTCGGCGGCAGGGTAATCTTTGCGCGCCATCGCCACATCGCCCAGCCCAAGCACTGCATAGCTGTCAGTATTATCAACGTTACGCGCCTGCTGGAACAGGCGTTCTGCCCGGTCAGGATTATTGGCTTTCAGCGCGGCATCACCCTGCTGGATCGCCAGCCAGTAGCGGTTTACTTTCAGCAGACTGTTCCATTTGTCGTTGTTGCTGCTGTGCGAGTCCAGTGCGAGAGCTTTTTCCAGATTCGCCACCGCATTGGCGCGATCGCCTTTCTGAGAATACGCCTGGCCCAGCGCCCCCAGTGCCTCACTGTCTTTCGGGTTCGCCCGCACTGCCTGTTGTAGTTCGGGAATGGCTTTACCCGCCATGCCAGAGTCCACTGCCGCTAAACCTTGCGCACGAGCGCGGAAAGCAGGATCGGCCAGTTGTTTTTGCTGTTCTGCCAGTTGCGATTGCGCAGCAGCTACGCTATCGCCATCACTAAAGATCGAGAGATATTTTTTCAGCGCCTGCACACTGGCATCGCTGACAGGCATGTCTTTAATCTGCCCGTACCAGATTTTAGAGGCTCCCTCGCGCCCGGCGTTCGATTTCGCCATCTGCTCCAGTACAGCAAAACCTTCATCACGCCGATCGCTACTAAACAGCAATAGCGCCAGATTGTTTTGCAGGCCCGTATTGCCCGGCGTATCCGCATTAATGCGTTTTAGCTGATTAATCGCTTCGCCACGGCGAGCCGGAATTTTCGCCACCGTACTCCAGTACTCGACGGCAATGTCACCTTCCGGCGGCGCACCGTTGAACAGCTTGTTGTAACTCGCCACAGCTTCTTCTGCATGACCGGTAGTCGCCTGCAATCTTGCCTGTTGCAGTGCCTGACGACCATCCGGCGTAGAAAGTAACATTGTGGTCCGCGACGATTTATACGCATTTGAACTCGGCGCTAACTGCGACAGCCGATCGAGCTGTTTTTGCGCACCATCAATATCGCCCTGGCGTAACAGAGAACGGAAACGGGCGGCAACGACGTCCGGGTTATTCGGATCAATAAGTTCCAGCCGATACAACGACTGTTGCACCAGGTCTTCACGATGGGTCGCTTCGCCTAACCGAACTTGCTCCAGCAACTGTTGCTGAGCGGTTGGTGCTGCCTCGACCATCGGCATGACGGCCAGACCGAGGGAAAGCGTGAATATGTTTAGTGTGAATTTGCGCATTCCTGGCCCCAGTCAGGTAATAACTCACCTTTTGTCGAGAAGCGGAAACGGTGTTGATCCCAGCCTTGTCCAAACAGGGTCAGCACATAGTTGTAATAGGCATCGCTGCCGGGAAAGTTATCGGCCACGCGCTGGCGCTGAACGGCCTGTGCATCGCGGTTTTGTAAAAAGGGCAGCATGGCGGCAGAAAAACCGACCGGTCCTTTACCCTGCGCTTTCCCCGTAGCCACATCGACTTTTTCCGGCGGATAGCCGTTTTTCTCGGTGAATGTCGCCATCGGTTTAAACCGGTTGAGCATCCGCGCTTTTTGCGGATCGCTGTCAGGCATCATGCCTACCCACATGTAAACACGGATAGCGTCGTAGCTGCTGATCAATGTTTTTTCGGCTTTTAGCTGCCAGCCTTTGTCTTTCTCATAGCGCACCCAGTCTGGCGAAAAGCCTTTCGGGGCGGTTTCCAGCAATAAACGTTGATTGGTTTCGCGCAGCGTAGTCCACGGCGCGCCAAAGCGGGTGAAATACTGCGCCAGCGTCGGCGGCAGGTAGCTGGGGTTAAAACGCCAGCTGTTATCCTCAGCAAATCCCACTTTGCCCGGCAACAACATGGAACCCAGCCCAGGCACCGTCACTACTTCCTCCCGCGCAATACGTTTTAACAACGCGCTGCCGATATCCGTATAACGCTGCTCTTTCCACAACCGCCCCGCCTCCAGCAACGACCAGGCCATCCAGACATCACCATCAGAGGCCGAATTGCTGTCCAGCACTTCCCACTTACTGTTCTCTTTCTTGCCCCACAGCCAGGCGGGCAAATGTTCTTTTAAAGAACCCTGAGCGAGATTGTTCTGCGTCCAGTCGAGAATATTATCGAAAGCTGCACGGTCGTTAGCCGCCAGGGCAAAGAACATGCCGTAACTTTGCCCTTCGGAGGTGGTGATTTTGCGCGCGTCGCTGGGGTCGATGACGCGCCCTTCCTGACTGATGTAATCCTTTTTGAACTGCTCCCAGGCAGGCCAGTTGCAGGCTGCCTGAACACTAAAGGCAGCCAGCAGCAGCATCGTCACGAGTCCACTACGCAACACATTCATCTTCAATTACTCGTTATCCGGGTTAAGACGACGACGGCTGATAATACGCAGCAAACGCCACAGTACCCAGGCCAGCAGCACGACGCTGATTGCCGCCAGCACCGCCAGCAGAATCGGATGGTTTGCCAGCGCATACCATAAGCGTTCGAACCACGGCAGATGGCCAACGTAATAGACGTCGCCAACACGCAGGCTATTGATACCGGACTCGCGGATCACCGCGACCGAGCCGAACATGGTGGCGCGTTTGCCGCTATCGTTCACCGCATCGTTAAGCATTTCATAACCGCGTGGGCTATCTGCCAGCAGCGCAATCACGCTACGCTGGTCGTTATACGGCGACTGGAAGCCAATCACCGCTGCCATCGCACCGGAAGAGGTCAGCGTTGATTGAGTTTCTGCCGCGCGATCGCTCTCGTCCGGCACAATGCCGGGGAACGGGGTCTGGCGCATCGGCGTTTTCACCCAGCTTTCGGTCGCCTGCACCAACAGGTCGATCTGCTTGTCGTCTTTCAGTTTGTCCGGGATACCACCGATGATCATGATGTCGGCATCTTTGCCCTGAATGGTGCTGCCATCATCGGTCACCGTCAGGTTAATCGCCGGGAAGCCCGTCTGCGCACCGATAAAGCCAACGGTATTCAGCAAGGTTTCCATCTGTGCTTCGTTAGGCGCTTTCGGCATCACGGTGATGGTTTGTGACAGATCCGCCATCCGGCTGAACGGGAAGCCCGCGTTAGCAAAGGCGCGTAGATCCGGCATCGGGATGAAGTGGTAATACTTCGAGAAGTCGATGGTGGAGTCGTCACCAATCACCACATGATTCTGCACCGGCTGGAAGGTAATACAGTTATCCACCGAACCGCCCGGCATCGGGTTCATATACTCAAAGTCGAACCGCAACTGGTTGGTCGCGCCCAGTTTCAGCGCCGGAATAGAGACATCCGTTTTGCCATCCAGCAAACCTTGTAATACCGGAATACGCAGCAGCAGGCGGTTCGCCTCCTGTTTACTGCTCAGGTTGAAGGATTGCAGGAACTGGTTATTCAGGCTGATATCCATCCGCGAACTGTCTTTCACCGGCGGCATGGTGTAGCGATAGTTGATATCCATATCAATGCCGGTACTGCGCATCAGGTAGAGATCCGGCGGCAGGTTTAGCGAAACGTTAATCGCTGCTGGCTCAAGACCGCTGGATTGTAACTGTTCTTCATAGGTTTTTAGTTCACCAAAGGTGACCGGGCGATCGGTACGCACCCAGTTCGGCGCATCGTACGGCTTACGCGGTAGCAGCGGTTTTACTTCATTCACTACCACGCTTTCACCACGGAACAGAATGTTACCCTGAGCGATACCTTTTGCTGCCTGCAACAGGTCTTTGTCGTCACGACCAAAGACCACCAGCAGTTTGACGTAAGGATTCTGTGGATGGTTGATCATCTCAATCACCGGGGCTTTTACCGCCGGATGATCGCGCAGGAAGTCCGGGCGTTTGTCATTAGTGGCAAAAACGATGGCATTGCGATCCGGCAGTTGGTTATAGAGCACCGGGAAGTTCTGCCCACGCCAGCCAGAACGCGAACCAAACCACGAGGCGACAATGGCAGATGCTTGTTGCAGCCCAACATCCGGCGCACCCGCAAAGACCATCGGCAAGGTGTTGGTGCGGTTATCACGCGGGTCAAAGAATGGTACCGGGAAGTGTGACAGATCATTCTTCACATTCAGGGTCTGATAGGTCAGATCCAGTCCACTGCTCCGCCCAACATCCAGCCAAAGCGTGGTGCTGGCCGGGTTTTCGCACACGTCCTGATAATGACCGACAAACTCCAGCCGCACACGGTTGAAGTCGGTAATAAACAGTGGGTTAATTGGCATTTGTGCCAGCGTTTTTTTACCCAACTGTTCTTTGGTCACTGGCAGCACGCCCATCAGTTCATCATTGAGATAAACCTTTAACTGCGACTGGACAGGCAGTAACGATGGCGATGGCGTGTATTCGAGGTTGAGCATCGCCTTCGTCACCACTTCATCGCTGCGCATACCAAACTCAATGCTGCCGTTCGGGTTAATGCCACGTAGCACCATGCTGCCCGGCGGTGGCGCAATTTGCGCAAAGGTCAGCTTCACATCACGCGAAGGACCGTTCTGCGCCACGATGGGGGCATTAGCGCCCTGCACGCCCGGCATCACTTGCCCCACCTGCGGATTTTGTTCCGTCTGGGCGGCTACAGCTGGCTCAGCATTGATCAGTGGTTGCGTTGCTGGCGTCGCCTGCGTCATGAAAGAGGGGAACGCACTCATCCCCATAGCCACTGCACAAATCCAGAATAGTTTTCTTTTCATCGCGTTATCATCATTGTTGAGCCAAAACCTGATCCGATGGTTGTGCCGTTTCGCTCCGCGCCGGGCGGCGCGGAATAAACGATACAACCCAGGAAACCAGAGAAGTCAGCACACGGAATATGCCCTTCACCGAAGAAGGCGCAAACTCCGCCAGATGGCGGTAGCCACGGAAGCCGAGCTTCAGAATATCCAGCAGACTTTCCAGCGGCTTATCTTCCGGATAGCTGTCCTGCCAGAGCGCCCATGTATCCGCACGGGCAAACGTACACTGCACAAAATCGATATGTTGCTGGGTGGTGAGCGGCATTAATTTCAGCCCAACTTCATTACCCATCACGCGCGCCACCTGGGCCGGGAAGACGTATTCTTGCTGACCACGTTTAAGCAACAGATTCACTTTCTGCCCTTCCAGAATCTGCGCCTGACCGTTGATCTTGATCCCCAAACCACCGTCGGAGAAATCCTGAACGGTACACGAGAAGAGGTGACCATCTTCACGGGCAATTGCCGCGGGCATCGTCATCTCCACGCGGTGCGATCGGCGAACCTGTTTGCTTTCTACCGATACCGCTACCGCACCACCGAGAATAATCAGGTTGTAGAACACCCACACCATACTGACGATGACAGTGAGCATCTCGGTTGGCGGGCCGTAGAAGTAACGCCAGATACCGACCGCAATACCGACCAGGTTGAGCAATACCAGGAAAATGTAGGGCCGTGAGATCACCCAGTCGACGTACTCTTCTTCCACCAGTCCACCTTTGGCGGTGACGTTAAATTTGCCTTTGTGCGGGTTAATCAGCGCCACCAGCGTCGGTGGTGCGATATACCACGCCAGCACCGTTTCGTAGATTTCACTCCAGAAAGAGTGGCGATATTTGCCCTGGATCTTCGAGTTGGTCAGGCTGGCATGAATCATATGCGGCAGCACGAACAGGGCGATCATCAACGCTGGCGCATAGATGATGTAGGCATGCAGCAGCAGGAACGCCAGCGGCGCAGTCAGGAAGATCAGTCGTGGAATGCCCGACAAGAAGTGGAACATGGCGTTGACGTAGCACAGCCGCTGAGCAAACTTCAGCCCTTTACCGGTGAGCGGGTTATCGAGACGGAAGATTTGCACCATCCCGCGCGCCCAGCGAATACGCTGACCGATATGCGCCGACAGACTTTCGGTCGCCAGCCCCGCCGCCTGCGGAATACGCATATATGCAGAGGTATAGCCACGACGGTGCAAACGCAGAGAAGTATGCGCATCTTCGGTTACCGTTTCGACGGCAATACCGCCAATCTCATCCAGCGGCTTACGGCGAATCACCGCACAGGAACCGCAGAAGAAAGTGGCATCCCACATATCATTGCCGTCCTGCACCAGACCATAAAACAGCGTGCCTTCGTTTGGCGTTTTACGAAAACGCCCGAGGTTGCGTTCAAACGGGTCCGGTGAGAAGAAGTGGTGCGGCGTCTGCATCATCGCCAACTGTTTTTCTTTCAGGAACCAGCCCATGGTCATTTGCAGGAATGAGCGCGTCGGCACGTGGTCGCAGTCGAAAATCGACACGAACTCGCCTTTGGCATATTTCAGCGCATTGTTGATGTTGCCTGCTTTCGCATGTTCATGAGTGGTACGGGCGATATATTTCACCCCCACGTTTTGTGCAAACTGGCGAAACTCTTCCCTGCCGCCGTCATCGAGGATCCAGATGTTCAGCTTGTCTTTCGGCCAGTCGATACCCAGCGAGGCGTAAATCGTATTTTTCACCACGTTGAGATCTTCGTTGTAAGTCGGGACAAAGATATCTACCGACGGCCACAGCGACATATCTTTCGGCAACGGTACCGGCTGACGATTCAGCGGCCATACCACCTGGAAGTAGCCGAGCACCAGCACAATCCACGCGTACGTTTCAGCGAACAGCAGTATAAGCCCGCACACCAGACTGACCGGATCGTCCCAGTTCAGCGTAGAGGTGTAGCGCCACCAGATATAACGGCAAGAAACAGTCAGCGACAGCACAATCAACATCAGCGCCGAGAAGCGTCCCGGCATTCGTCGTACGATCAGTGCTACACCCCATAGCAGCATCAGGAAGATAAACTGCGCCAGCGGGTTAAACGGCTGGGTAACGCAGATTAACGCCAGAATCAGCGAGAAGGTGACGATGATACCGAGGATCAACCGCCGCGCCCCGGCGCTCAAATGGCCGAGTTCTTTTTTCTCATCGAGATGCTGTGTTTTATGGCTAACGCGCTCAGGCAGCTCGTTCATCCATTGATGGTAACGTCCACGAATATTCTGCAGACCTGAAAATGTCCGCCTGCGCGGTTTCGGCGTTTCTTTGCGCGATGTACCGATCAGTAACCAGCATGTTTGAATGAGATAACGGACCGGGTCCAGCGGACGCGGACGCGAGGCGTTGATATGCGGATACAGGTTTTTATGTTCTGCGCGAATACGCTGCCAGCGCGGGTGCTCCAGCGGAATAAAAATCCAGGCCAGGATCAACCAAAAACAGCCGAGCGTCGCGCTGAAAGCCGACGCGCCGTGACGACGATAATCGCGATAACGCCCGATAAGCCGCGCGTTGACCGGCGGGATAAGCAACCACCGGGTCAGGATACTCATGATGCACTCCCGACTGGCGTTTTCAGCCCGGAATAGTTCAACAGGCACCAGTTAGCCAGCGTCAGTATCTCTTCAGCCGCCAGCGCATCACTGCTGTATTCACCGACTGGTTGCTTAGCCGCCAGGCATTGAGCCATCGCTTCATCACGATGAATGAGCATTGGCAGTAATCGGCGCTGGCTTTGCAACCAAAGCTGGTAAATATCGTCCTGAACCTGACTGCCGATACGGAAGTCATTAATCAAAATATGCGCGCCATCCGGCAGCGCCTGCTGATGCAGCCGGATATGGCAGTTGGCATCCACATTGACGATTGCCAGCGAGTGATCGCACAAACTCAGCAACTGGTGGGTTATCTGTGAGGCATCACGCGGTAAGTCGATCAAAATCCACTGGTAACGCCCGCTAGCTTTGAGTTGCTGTAAGCCGGAGCAAATATCGCTCAACCGGGTTTGCCAGTGCTGAGGATTTTCTTGTTCTTCAATGGATAACTGACCAAAAGGCAGCAAATCGAGCTGCGAGGTATAGCGCAACCCGGCGTCACGCCAGTCCTGACCGTCCAGCATGGCTCTGGCCCAGCCCTGACGGTGGGTAAAATCAACGTTAAATGACAGGCGCAACAAATTGTCCGGGCAGGCATCGACCACCAGGACATTTTCTCCCAACATTTGTAATGACCAGGCTAATGCGGCAGTGATGGTTGTTGTCCCCACGCCTCCCCGCACCCCCTGCAATCCCAGTACGGCCATTCACCAATCCCCTACTTTTGTTGCGCAAACTCTGCCAGCAACGGCCAGCGTTTTAATGCCGCGGCCAACTGTTCGCGTTGGGAAATATCGGCATAATCAATATCAGGCAGTGAAAACGCCTGCTTTAACGCCAAAATATCATTCTGGAAGATATAGCCTATCGCGGGATCAGGCAGAGTATCTGGTTCATTGTTATTCATTTGCTTGATCCCTATGAAATAACCGTACCGTTCATGAGACAATTCTAACCGTGAGCATTTCGCCGTTTTATTGTTTACGGCGAGACGGGAATTTGCTCACTTTTTGACTTTCCGTTACGCAACAAAAAAAGTTAAAAACGAAAAGACTAAAATCACACGTCTTGTGACCTGCTAAATTGATTCACATGCTAAATCTGATAAGTTTTAATTTCAATGGTAGGTTTATTTCTTAGCTTTCGCTAGTAAACTGATAATCAGACAAAATGATGACATGAGGGACATTGTGGACCCTGTATTCTCTATCGGTATCTCATCATTATGGGATGAGCTGCGACATATGCCAGCAGGCGGCGTCTGGTGGTTTAACGTCGATCGCCATGAAGATGCTATCAGTCTGGCGAATCAAACAATTGCATCCCAGGCTGAAACCGCACACGTCGCGGTCATTAGCATGGACAGCGATCCGGCGAAAATCTTTCAATTAGATGATTCTCAAGGGCCGGAAAAAATAAAATTATTTTCAATGCTAAATCATGAAAAAGGTCTATACTATTTGGCCCGTGATTTGCAGTGTTCTATTGATCCCAATAATTACCTTTTTATTCTTGTTTGCGCAAATAACGCATGGCAAAACATTCCTGCCGAGCGGCTTCGCTCATGGTTGGATAAAATGAATAAATGGAGCAGGTTAAACCATTGTTCGCTTTTGGTAATTAATCCCGGAAATAATAACGATAAACAATTTTCATTGTTGCTTGAGGAATACCGTTCACTTTTTGGTCTTGCCAGTTTGCGTTTTCAGGGAGACCAACATTTGCTGGATATTGCCTTCTGGTGCAACGAAAAAGGGGTCAGCGCCCGTCAGCAGCTTAGCGTTCAGCAACAAAATGGTATCTGGACATTAGTTCAAAGCGAAGAGGCGGAGATCCAACCACGCAGCGACGAAAAACGCATTCTGAGTAATGTTGCTGTACTGGAAGGTGCGCCGCCGCTATCGGAACACTGGCAACTGTTCAACAATAACGAAATTCTGTTCAATGAAGCCCGTACCGCTCAGGCGGCGACGGTGGTCTTTTCTTTACAGCAAAATGCGCAAATCGAGCCACTGGCCCGCAGCATTCATACTCTGCGTCGCCAGCGCGGTAGTGCGATGAAAATCCTCGTACGGGAAAATACCGCAAGCTTGCGCGCCACCGATGAACGTTTGTTATTGGCCTGCGGTGCAAATATGGTTATCCCGTGGAATGCGCCACTCTCCCGCTGTCTGACGATGATCGAAAGCGTGCAAGGGCAGAAGTTTAGTCGCTATGTGCCGGAAGATATCACTACCTTGCTGTCAATGACCCAGCCGCTCAAACTACGTGGTTTCCAGAAGTGGGATGTGTTCTGTAATGCCGTTAACAACATGATGAATAACCCTCTCTTGCCTGCACATGGTAAAGGCGTTCTGGTTGCCCTACGTCCGGTACCGGGTATCCGCGTTGAGCAAGCCCTGACGCTGTGTCGCCCTAACCGTACCGGCGATATCATGACCATTGGCGGTAATCGGCTGGTGCTGTTTCTCTCATTCTGTCGGATTAACGATCTGGATACCGCGTTGAATCATATTTTCCCATTGCCGACTGGCGACATTTTCTCAAACCGTATGGTCTGGTTTGAAGATGATCAAATCAGTGCCGAGCTGGTGCAGATGCGCCTGCTTGCTCCAGAACAATGGGGCATGCCGCTGCCTTTAACGCAAAGTTCTAAACCGGTCATCAATGCCGAGCACGATGGTCGCCACTGGCGAAGAATACCAGAACCAATGCGACTGTTAGATGATACTGTGGAGCGCTCATCATGATGACCATCAGCGATATCATTGAAATTATTGTCGTTTGCGCACTGATATTTTTCCCGCTGGGCTATCTGGCGCGGCACTCTTTGCGACGCATTCGCGACACCTTACGTTTGTTCTTTGCTAAACCTCGTTATGTTAAACCGGCCGGGACGTTACGCCGCACGGAAAAAGCCAGGGCAACCAAAAAATGACTCAATTTACGCAAAATACCGCCATGCCTTCTTCCCTCTGGCAATACTGGCGCGGCCTTTCCGGCTGGAACTTCTATTTTCTGGTTAAGTTCGGCCTGTTGTGGGCGGGATATCTTAACTTCCATCCGCTCCTCAATCTGGTGTTTGCCGCGTTTCTGCTGATGCCCATTCCGCGCTACAGCCTGCATCGCTTACGCCACTGGATTGCCCTGCCGATCGGCTTTGCTTTGTTCTGGCATGACACCTGGTTGCCTGGCCCGGAAAGCATAATGAGCCAGGGTTCGCAGGTGGCGGGGTTCAGTACCGATTATTTAATCGACCTTGTCACACGCTTTATTAACTGGCAGATGATTGGGGCCATTTTTGTTTTATTAGTGGCCTGGTTATTCCTGTCACAATGGATTCGCATTACCGTTTTTGTGGTTGCCATTCTGCTATGGCTGAACGTACTTACCCTGGCGGGACCAAGTTTCTCCTTGTGGCCTGCCGGTCAACCGACGACCACTGTAACAACGACGGGTGGTAACGCAGCGGCAACCGTTGCGGCGACGGGTGGCGCACCGGTAGTGGGTGATATGCCCGCACAAACTGCACCGCCAACAACGGCGAACCTTAACGCCTGGCTGAATAATTTCTATAACGCGGAGGCGAAACGTAAATCGACCTTCCCGTCTTCGCTGCCCGCTGATGCTCAGCCATTTGAACTACTGGTGATTAATATCTGTTCGCTTTCCTGGTCGGATATTGAAGCCGCCGGGTTGATGTCGCATCCGCTGTGGTCGCATTTCGATATTGAGTTCAAGAACTTTAACTCCGCCACCTCCTACAGTGGCCCGGCGGCGATCCGTTTACTGCGCGCCAGCTGCGGGCAGACTTCGCACACTAATCTGTATCAACCGGCAAATAACGACTGCTATCTGTTTGATAACCTGTCGAAACTGGGCTTTACCCAGCACCTGATGATGGGACATAACGGCCAGTTCGGCGGTTTTTTGAAAGAAGTTCGCGAAAATGGCGGCATGCAGACCGAATTGATGGATCAAACAAATCTGCCGGTTATTTTGCTGGGCTTTGATGGTTCGCCGGTTTATGACGATACCGCCGTGCTTAACCGCTGGCTGGACGTTACCGAAAAAGATAAAAACAGCCGTAGTGCCACGTTCTACAACACGCTTCCACTGCATGACGGCAACCATTATCCGGGCGTCAGCAAAACAGCGGATTACAAAGCGCGAGCGCAGAAATTCTTTGATGAGCTGGACGCCTTCTTTACTGAACTGGAGAAATCGGGTCGTAAAGTGATGGTGGTAGTGGTGCCGGAACACGGTGGCGCGCTGAAGGGCGACAGAATGCAGGTATCTGGCCTACGTGATATCCCTAGCCCGTCTATCACAGACGTCCCCGTTGGGGTGAAATTCTTCGGCATGAAGGCACCACATCAGGGGGCACCGATTGTCATCGACCAACCGAGCAGCTTCCTGGCTATCTCCGATCTGGTGGTTCGCGTTCTTGATGGTAAGATTTTCACCGAAGACAATGTTGACTGGAAAAAACTCACCAGTGGGTTGCCACAAACAGCACCGGTCTCCGAGAACTCAAATGCAGTAGTTATTCAATACCAGGATAAACCGTACGTTCGCCTGAACGGCGGCGACTGGGTGCCTTACCCGCAATAAGAACGAAAAAGGCCGCAGAGTTTCACCCCTGCGGCCTGATCCGGGCGCAAATTGCCATTACGGCAGCCTGACGCCCGTCTGACACGTTACTTCCGCTTATTCAGCCAGTTCACGATCATGCTGGCAAGAATGCCAGCAATGACCGGAGCCGCTAAATCATGCCAGAAGGCCATGCCCAGTTCTGCGAGCGTCATATAGCCGCCTCTGTTGTAATGACAACGTTTCGCGGCTATTCTTGAGTTGTTTGGGTTCAAGATTAGCCCCCGTGATGTTGTCAGGTGCATACCTGCAACGTGCGGGGGTTTTCTCTCTCCAGCAACCAATGCCACCAGGGATTAAGCCCCCGCAACATTGCGCCTCACCGGAACCCTTCCGGCTTGCCGCTGATTCTACGACTGTTTTTCTGTTCCGGAATCCATCACTTCTTCACTCTGTGCTGCGCATTCCGCAGAATATTATCCGCTTGCAACCGTTGCATTTTTCTTACGAAAAAGGCCGCAGAGTTTTATCCCTGCGGCCTGGTCCGGGCGCAAATTGCCATTACGGCAGCCTGACGCCCGTCTGACACGTTACTTCCGCTTATTCAGCCAGTTCACGATCATGCTGGCAAGAATGCCAGCAATGACCGGAGCCGCTAAATCATGCCAGAAGGCCATGCCCAGTTCTGCGAGCGTCATATAGCCGCCTGTGTTGTAATGACAACGTTTCGCGGCTATTCTTGAGTGGTCTAGGTTCAAGATTAGCCCCCGTGATGTTGTCAGGTGAATATCTGCAACGTGCGGGGGTTTTCTCTCTCCAGCAACCAATGCCACCAGGGATTAAGCCCTCGCAACATTGCGCCTCACCGGAACCTTTCCGGCTTGCCGCTGCTTTTACGATTGCTTTTTACCGTCAGCACCCGGCAATCTTCCTCATTGCGTGATGCCTTCCAGCTTAATTTCTTTATTTGCAATAGTTGCAGTTCATATCCGGGCTGACTCCAGACTGGTAGTGAAATGCGCAATTTTGTAGAATTGCGCCTCCTCGCGACCTCCCCAGTGAATCTGTTGCCTCATTTTTTACATACTGCGTATTCGACTTCTCCACCTGTTGCGCAAGAGAAACTGGGTTTATTCATTTTTGCGAGGCCGACTTCTTTCTGGACAGGACTTTATGCAGCACAACACACTACCGAAACACGATCAGAAAATGCCGTTTACACGCTACGACTTCGGCTGGGTTTTATTATGCATAGGCATGGCGATTGGTGCCGGAACCGTGCTGATGCCAGTACAAATTGGCTTGAAGGGAATTTGGGTATTTATTACCGCAGCGATCATTGCTTATCCTGCCACCTGGGTAGTGCAGGACATTTATTTAAAAACCCTTTCTGAAAGCGATTCCTGTAATGACTACACCGATATTATCAGTCATTACCTGGGGAAGAACTGGGGAATTTTCCTCGGGGTTATCTACTTTTTGATGATTATCCACGGGATTTTTATCTACTCTCTCTCCGTGGTTTTCGACAGCGCCTCGTACCTGAAAACCTTCGGTTTAACCGATGCCGATCTTTCACAATCTCTACTTTATAAAGTCGCCATTTTCGCCGTACTGGTGGCAATTGCGTCTGGTGGTGAACGATTACTGTTTAAGATTTCCGGGCCAATGGTGGTGGTCAAAGTAGGGATTATCGTCGTGTTCGGTTTTGCGATGATCCCGCACTGGAATTTCGCCAATATAACCGCCTTCCCGCAAGCCTCCGTCTTTTTCCGCGATGTCCTGCTTACCATTCCCTTTTGCTTCTTTTCTGCGGTATTTATTCAGGTACTTAACCCAATGAATATTGCCTATCGTAAACGGGAAGCGGATAAAGTACTGGCAACCCGGCTCGCGCTGCGCACCCACCGAATTAGTTATGTCACGCTCATCGCGGTGATCCTGTTTTTTGCCTTTTCGTTTACCTTCTCAATTAGCCACGAAGAAGCCGTTTCTGCCTTTGAACAAAATATCTCGGCACTGGCACTGGCCGCGCAGGTGATCCCTGGGCATATCATTCATATCACCTCTACGGTGCTGAATATCTTTGCCGTACTGACCGCATTCTTTGGCATTTATCTCGGTTTCCACGAGGCCATTAAAGGCATTATTCTCAATCTGTTAAGCCGAATTATTGATACCAAGAAAATTAACTCACGCATGCTGACTCTGGCGATCTGCGCTTTTATCGTCATTACGTTGACGATTTGGGTTTCGTTTCGTGTATCGGTGCTGGTGTTCTTTCAGTTGGGAAGCCCGTTATATGGCATTGTGTCGTGCCTCATTCCATTTTTCCTGATCTATAAAGTCTCACAACTGGAAAAACTTCGCGGGTTTAAAGCCTGGATGATTCTGCTGTACGGCATTTTGTTATGCTTGTCGCCACTGTTGAAGCTGATTGAGTAAACCGGAGCGCATGGCCCCGGTTTTGTGAGTTACCGCTGCGGATTTTCATCCTGATCAACAGCAAAACAAGCTACCAGTTGACCGCCGTAGTCTTTTAGCTGCGGCTGCAACTGGGTGCAGGGGCCGAAGCGCCGACGACAGCGGGCGTTAAACGCGCAGCCCGGCGGTGGATTGAGCGGGCTTGGCAGTTCACCGGTGAGCTTGATGCGCTCGCGGCGATCGTCCGGGTTCAGGCGCGGCGTCGCGGAGAGTAGCGCCTGGGTGTACGGATGACGCGGGTTATTGAAGATTTGGTCCTTCGTTCCCTTCTCCACGCAGCGGCCCAGGTACATCACCATCACTTCATCAGCAATGTGCTCCACCACCGACAGGTCGTGCGAGATAAAGACATAAGACAGCCCCAACTCCTGCTGCAAATCCATCATCAGATTCAGCACCTGCGCACGCACTGAAACGTCCAGCGCGGAAACCGGTTCATCGGCAATCACCACATCCGGGTCGAGCATCAGACCACGGGCAATGGCGATACGCTGACGCTGACCGCCGGAGAACATATGCGGGTAGCGGTCGTAATGCTCGGTTTTTAGGCCAACTTTTGCCATCATCGACAACGCTTTTTCCCGACGCTGTTCTTTGCTTAAACTGGTGTTGATCAGCAGCGGCTCTTCGAGAATTTGCCCGACTTTTTTACGCGGATTCAGCGAGCCATAGGGATTCTGAAAGACGATCTGGATTTTCTGCCGACGCAACTTCTGCGCCTGCGGATCGTGCTTGAGCAGATCCTGCCCCTGGTAATACAGTTCGCCGCCGGTAGGTGTTTCGATCATCGTCAGCAGCCGACCGAGGGTCGATTTACCGCAGCCAGATTCACCTACTACCGCCAGCGTTTTGCCACGTTCAAGGTTGAACGAAACGCCATCCAGCGCTTTAACCAGACGTTCCGGCGCGAACATGCCTTTCTTCACCGGATAATGTTTTTTCAGGTCGATCGCCTGCAACAGCGGTTGTTGCAGGGTGGCCTCTTGCGTACTCATAGTGTGGGCCTCCCGGCATCATCAAGTGGGTAATGGCATTTGGACTGACGCCCGTCAGCGAGCATATTCAGCGCCGGTTCTTCAGCACGGCATCTGTCAGTGGCATAGGGGCAACGCGGGTTAAGCAGGCAGCCATTCGGTCGGTCGTATTTGCCAGGAACGACGCCAGGCAATGACGCCAGACGTTCTTTGTCCTGGGCAAATTCCGGCAGCGCGCGCAGCAATGCCTGAGTATACGGATGACGCGGTGCATGGAAGATGGCGTGGGCATCGCCCGTTTCCACCACCTGGCCTGCATACATGACGATGATTTTATGCGCCGCTTCCGCCACCAGCGCCAGGTCATGGGTAATCAACACCAGCGCCATGTTCTCTTTCTGCTGCAGCTCCAGCAGCAGTTCGATGATTTGTGCCTGAATGGTCACGTCCAGCGCGGTGGTCGGCTCATCAGCAATCAGCAGTTTTGGCCGACAGGCAATCGCCATGGCGATCATCACACGCTGGCTCATGCCGCCAGAAAGCTGATGCGGGTAAACATCCAGACGCGATGCCGGATCGGGAATACCGACCTGATTCAGCAGATCAATCGCCCGCTGACGGCGAGTGCTCTTATTACCGCCCTGATGCACTTTAATTGCTTCCATAATCTGGAAACCTACGGTGTAACACGGGTTGAGGCTGGTCATCGGGTCCTGAAAGATCATCGCCACTTCGGCACCCACCAGGTTGCGGCGCTCTTTTTCCGAGATACGCTGCAAATCCTGGCCGTTAAACTCCAGCTTTTCTGCCATCACGCGGCCCGGATAATCAATCAGCCCCATAATCGCCAGTGAACTGACCGACTTACCGGAGCCAGACTCACCCACAATTCCGACCACTTCGCCCTGTTTTACGCTGTAGCTGATACGGTCTACGGCGCGGAACGGTGCGCTTTCGTCGCCGAAATGCACCGATAATTTATCTACATTTAATAACGCCATCTCGAACCTCTTACTGCTTCAGTTTGGGATCGAGCGCGTCACGCAGACCGTCACCCATCAGGTTAAATGCCAGCACCGTCAGCAGGATCGCCAGACCGGGGAAGGTTACGACCCACCAGGCGCTTTGCGCGAACTGCAACACATCGGAGAGCATGGTGCCCCACTCCGGTGTTGGCGGCTGCGCTCCCATGCCGAGGAAACCAAGAGCAGCCATATCGAGAATGGCGTTAGAGAAACCGAGCGACGCCTGAACAATCAGCGGCGCAAGGCAGTTCGGGAAGATGTTAATAAACATCTGACGCATCGCCCCGGCCCCCGCCACGCGAGACGCGGTGACGTAATCGCGATTCACCTCCACCAGCACGGCGGCGCGGGTTAAGCGCACATAGTGCGGCAGCGCAACGAAGGTTAGCGCCAGCGCGGCGTTACCAATCGACGGGCCGAAAATCGCCACCAGCACCAGCGCCAGCAGCAGACTTGGCAGCGCCAGCATGATATCGACCACGCGCATGATGATGTTATCGACCAGGCCGCCAAAGTAACCAGCGATCAGGCCGAGAATAACGCCCATAATCAGCGATAACACCACTACCAGACAGCCAACCAGCAGCGACAAGCGCGCGCCGTACATCAGCCGCGACAGCACATCACGACCTACGTCATCGGTGCCCAGCAAGTGCGCCATACTGCCGCCTTCTTGCCAGGCTGGCGGGGCGAGCAGTGCATCGCGGAACTGTTCCGCTGGGTTATAGGGTGCAATCCAGTTGGCAAAGATCGCGATAAACAGCACGATGACGACGTAAACCAGCCCGACAACCGCGCCTTTGTTGCGTTTAAAATAGTGCCAGAACTCCTGTAACGGGGTCATCGGCACCGGTGCGCTAATCACTTTATTTTCAGTAACCTGTGACATGATGTCCCCTTACTTCTTATGACGAATACGCGGGTTCACCACGCCGTACAGCAGATCGACCAGCAGGTTGACGAGGATAATCATCGTCGCCACCAGTAATACGCCTCCCTGCACTACCGGATAATCGCGGCGTTGCAGCGCGTCAATCAACCAGCGCCCCAGACCTGGCCACGAGAAGATGGTTTCGGTCAGAATCGCGCCTGCCAGCAATGTTCCCACCTGCAGGCCGATAACGGTCACCACCGGCAGCATGGCATTACGCAGCGCATGGACGATAATCACCCTAAGGCGGGTCAGCCCTTTGGCACGCGCGGTGCGGATGTAATCCTCGCCCAGCACTTCCAGCATCGAGGAGCGCGTCATACGTACAATGACCGCCAGCGGGATAGTACCCAGCACAATGGCGGGCAGGATCATATGGGCGACGGCATCGATAAAGTTACCGTCTTCACCCCAGATGGCGGTGTCGATTAGCATAAAACCGGTTAACGGATTGGAGTCATCGAGGAACACCATGTCGCTCACGCGACCGGAGACGGGCGTCAGGTTCCAGTGCACTGAAACCAGCATGATCAGCATCATGCCCCACCAGAAGATCGGCATGGAGTAGCCGGTCAGCGCCAGACCAACCGCCGTGTGATCGAAAATAGAACCGCGTTTAACCGCAGCCAGCACACCAACCGGAATACCGACCGCGGTCGCAAAAATCATCGCGCAGACGCCAAGTTCCAGCGTGGCCTGGAAGCGCGGCACGAACTCTTCCCATACCGGAATTCGGCTTTTCATCGAAATGCCTAAATCACCGTGCATTACGCCCCAAATGTAATGGAGATACTGCTGCCACATCGGTTTATCCAAGCCGAGTTCTGCCAGCAATTGCGCGTGACGCTCTGGGGAGATCCCACGTTCACCCGCCATGATCATCACCGGATCGCCCGGGATCATGTGGACAAAGGCAAATGTGAGAAGGGTAATACCGATAAACGTGGGGATGACGAGTCCCAAACGTCGGAGAATAAACTGCAACATAACCCGGATTCTCTGTAGTGACCCGCAGCCTGGAACTGCGAGTCTGTATTGCTCACAAATCAATTCCCGCCCTTATAGGACAAGGAATTAAGTATTGCTGCCGGATGGTGCTGCACTTAAAGGCACAGCACCACCGGGTATGGCTTTTAATTATTCGATAGAGACGTTTTCGAAGTGATGTTTGCCTAATGGATCAACCACATAGCCTTTAACTTCTTTGCGTACCGGTTCAAACACGGTGGAGTGAGCGATGATCAGTGCCGGAGCCTGATCGTGCATCACAACCTGTGCTTGTTTGTACAATTCAACACGCTTGTTGTGGTCGTCGGTAGCACGCGCCGGTTGAATCAGATCTTCAAACGGTTTGTAGCACCATTTTGAGTAGTTGGAGCCTTGTTCAGAGGCAGCGCAGCTGAACAGGGTAGCGAAGAAGTTATCCGGATCCCCGTTGTCGCCAGTCCAGCCCATCATTACCGTCTGGTGCTCGCCATCTTTTGCACGCTTGAGGTACTCACCCCATTCGTAGGTAACGATTTTCGCTTGTACGCCGACTTTCGCCCAGTCTGCCTGAATCATCTCTGCCATGCGACGAGCGTTCGGGTTATACGGACGTTGTACCGGCATTGCCCACAGGTCGATAGAGAAGCCTTTTTCCAGACCCGCTTCTTTCAGCAAGGCTTTCGCTTTTTCAGGATCGTAGGTGTAGTCCTGAACATCATCGTTATAGCCCCACATGGTTGGCGGGATCAGGTTTTTCGCTGATACGCCCGCGCCCTGATACACCGCTTTGATAATCGCGTCTTTGTTCACCGCATAGGTCAGTGCCTGGCGAACTTTCACGTCATCCAGTGGTTTTTTCTGCACGTTATACGAGAGATAGCCGACGTTCAGCCCCGGCATTTCCATCAGGTTGATGGATTTATCCTGCTTCATGCGGGCGATATCTGCCGGGTTCGGGTACGGCATCACCTGGCATTCATTTTTCTGCAATTTAGCGTAACGCACGGAAGCGTCAGGGGTAATAGAGAAGACCAGCGTATCGATCTGTGGTTTGGTGCCCCAGTAGCCATCAAACGCTTTGTAGCGAATACGGGAATCTTTTTGATATTGCTGTAACTGGAACGGACCGGTGCCGATTGGGTTAAGGTCCAGTTTTTCCGGCGTACCGGCTTTCATCATCGCGTCAGCATATTCTTTTGACAGAATAGAGGCGAAGTCCATTGCCAGGTCAGCAAGGAACGGCGCTTCCGGGCGAGTCAGCACAAACTGAACGGTGTTGTCGTCCACCTTTTTCACTTCGCTGATCAGCTCCGGCAAGCCCATACCTTCGAAGTATTCGTAGCTGCCGCCTGAAACTTTATGGTACGGGTTTTGCGCGTTTTTCTGACGATCGAACGAGAACACCACGTCATCGGCATTCAGTTCGCGCGTCGGTTTGAATTCTTTGTTGTTATGCCACTTCACACCTTTACGCAGATGGAAGGTATAGGTTTTACCGTCTTCGCTGACTTCCCACTTTTCAGCGAGGCCCGGAATCACTTCAGTGGTGCCGATTTTAAATTCAACCAGGCGGTTATAAAGCGGTACGGAAGAGGCGTCATAGGTGGTGCCGGAGGTAAACAGCTGCGGGTTAAACCCTTCCGGAGATCCTTCTGAGCAATAAACCAGAGTTTTAGCCTGAACACTTGCTGCGACGGTCATAGCCACCAGGCTGAGACCAAGCTTCAGCATCCCTGACTTTTTCAAGGAAATACGCATTATTCTGCTCCAATTGTGATGTTTGTTGTTTTAACCCTTTGCAGTGGGTTGTCGCTGCCTGACCTTTTTTGTTTTTTACCCGGTCGGGTCAACGTTATGAGGTGGGGATGCCGTACTAATTAACATCAGTGTAACAGTGCGGATCCTCCATAAAATGCCCCTCGTGACCTACAATCTGTCAACAGAATGTGAAAACGTCAATACAGCCAACCGGGATTTACACCAACGGTGAGAATCCACAAACAAAGATTAAAAAAACTTCAAACAGCTATTTGCAGCAGAGAAATTTGTGCTATGCCAACATAACCAGAACAATCAGCTTAATATTTAGCAACATTTGGTGATTAAGTTTTATGCATTTAATGAAAAAAATCTGAGGAAAAGATGGATATCTGAGCGATTAATACCATGAACGCTAAAACGCACAGCGGAAAATGCCAGCGCCAGCCATAAGTAACGCAAAAAAAGATTTAAGCAAATATAAAAAAAGACAATGGATTCTGTCACAAATCCGTTAATGGATAGTGAGATGTGGGGCGCAAATTTGGCAGGGAAATATGTGGTGTGTTGCCGTTTAGATCGGATAAGACAGGTACGCTGTATCCGACAATGAATGCGGGGCCGTTTTGGTCGGTGCCAGAGGATTACTCGCCACTGCGGGCCGTTGCTGCCACAACGTTCTCTCGCTTTGCTGGAGTCGAACCTCCCTGCCCCCGGAAGTTCTCATCCTCTTCAGGCCGCAGAAAGCAAAAAACCAGCCCGTAGGCTGGTTTTTCTAAATTGGTCGGTGATAGAGGATTACTCGCCACTTCGTGGCTCGCCCTGCGGGCCGTTGCTGGCGCAACGTTCTCTCGCTTCGCTCGAGTCGAACCTCCCCGCCCCCGGAGGTTCTCATCCTCATGGGCTTCAAATGCAAAAAAGCCTGCTCGCTGAGCAGGCTTTTCGAATTTGGTCGGTGATAGAGGATTCGAACCTCCGACCCCTTCGTCCCGAACGAAGTGCGCTACCAGGCTGCGCCAATCACCGAATGCGGGGCGCATCTTACTGCGCAGATACGCCCTCGTCAATCCCTTAATAGCAAAATGCCTTTTGATCGGCGAGAAAGTCAGCAGGCCTCTTAGTTAGCCACGACCTCTTTCGCCTGCGGGATGTGACACCAGTTGTTGTTTTCGTTAATACCACCGTCCGGTGAAGTATAGCCAAGACAACCCATGATGGTGTCGTACAGCTCTACGTGACGGCGTGGCACTTTCATATCAGCTTCTTTTTTCAACTGCGCAAATGCCTGCGCGTTGGCTGGATTTTCCAGATATTTATCCGACATCCAGACCATCATCGGTACGCGGAACTGCTCCGGCGGTGCCAGTTCACGCGGTGTGCCGTGCAGGTGCTCGCGTTCGTTAATTGACTCACCGTGGTCAGCTGCGTAGAACACAATCGCTTTCTTATCGCGAACCTGATCAATCACGCTGGAAATAAAGTGATCCACATAGGTCACCGAGTTGTCGTAGGAGTTGATCATCTGCGCTTTGGTACAGCCGCTATCAACACCAATACATTCTGGCTTCCACTGCGCAAAGCTGCGCGGGTAACGCTGGGTGTAGTTAAAGTGCGACCCCTTGGTATGCAGAATGATCAGATGCTTACCATCCGGGTTGCGCCCCAGCGATTGCTGCATTTCGTCTACCAGCAACATATCATCTACCGGCTTGCCGCGGTTACGCGGTTCCGCACCAATCTGCTCACGATAAGCAATGTTGTCTGCCATCGTGTTGCTGTAGAACCACATTTCGCTTTGCATAGCGTAGAGATCAGAACTGAATCCTAACTGCTTCAATACCGCGAAAATGTTCTGTTCTTTTAATGTGCGCTGCGGATTATCTTCTGCTCCACCCTGACGCACAAACATGCAACGCAGAGAAAGTTTGGTCGCCGTGTCACAAGAATAGCCACGAAACGCCGCCAGATTTTTCTCCTGAGCCAGTTTCGGTGTGGTATTGCGTTCATAGCCGAAAATGCCCATATGATCCCAGCGCGTGGTTTCACCAATAATGAAAACGACATATGTATCATCAACGTTTTGTGGAGCCTGGTACGTAAACTTCTTCGCAGGGTTAAGGAGAGAATTGTTATCGGAAGATTCATCGACCCGCGCCCAGGCATAAAGACCTAACGCCGAAAGCCAGTTTGATGGCAGATAAGAGTTCGCGACAACGCCACCATAACTCGGCAAATCAACACCTGTCGCCCTCTCCACTTTCTTCTGCTGGATATCCAGCAAACGAATCGGTGCCCAAACCATAATACCCGCCAGTACGACGACCGCCAGACTCCGAATACGTTGCCCTGGGGTTCGCAGTTGTCGGAGCAAGGTGTAGCGACAGCGGTTATTCCAGATAAGGATAAGAGGCAATGCGCTTACGGCGATTAACCAGAGAATAAAGTTCAGACCAACAACTTCTTTTGACAGGTCGATATCGGTGGTCATGACGGATGCGATGATGCCATAACCAATGACCACATTAAGGAAAGTCATGTAATAGCTGGCACCTGCAGAAAAGAGCACCACCAGCGATGCCAGAATTCGCCAGCTGCGGCGGCCAAACAGCGAAAGCAGACGCAGTAAAAAGAAGGTCACCAGTACGGTAGCGACCAGTTCAACAACAGCAGAAACGCCTTTCCAGACGGTAAAATCGTGCGCATAGCTGCCGAAGCGGCGGTAAAAAACCGCGCCATTCATAAAAAGGCCAATATAGATTGCAAGCAAAAAGCTCAGCTTCTGCTGTGTAATCGATTTGATGTATCTCATGCAAACAAACCCTGGACAAACAGGTGATAACACCCTGCTTAGTGGCTTTTCAGGCCCGGCAGGGGAAAAGTGCGGAGGTAGTCAGATAAGTAAAATCTACACGCGCGAATAAGTAGACCACAGCAAAGGGAAAAAGTGTGGGGAAAGAGTGTGCATGAAGCACAAATTTACAAAAATGCAAGTTTGAAAAGAGACTTTAGCGTTACAAAAAGCAGTAAAAAGGGCCAGTTAACTGGCCCAAATTTTACGCGTCATTGTTTATACATTGCGTTGAAGCGTTTGATTCACACTAAGGCTAAAGCCCAGTAGCTCGCGGCAGGTCATTAAAGGGAGCCATGCGCCTCACGCAACATTTTCTGCTCTGGCTGGCGAATCGTCGTAGAAAGCGCCAGTGACAGAATCAGCAGGGCGAAAATCACGTAGAAAGTCACATAGAATCCGCCAAACAGTGAAGCGATAATCGAACCACAAATGCTGCCGATACCGAAACCGAGGTAAATCACACCGTAGTTTTTTGCCAGATTATTTAGGCCGAAGAACTCACTGACCAGTGACGGGAACACCGTGATAGTGCCGCCGAAGTTAAATGCCACGCAGGCAATCGCTGCAAAGAACGTCACTGCATTCAATGGTGCAAACAGCAGGGCCGCCATGCCCACCAGCGAAATGACCTGACCAATGGTGATAACACGGATACGGGCGATTTTGTCAGACAGAATGCCCAGCACCAGACGACCAGAAAGGTTGGCGATGGAAATAACCGTCACAGCATTGGCTGCGGAAATTGCATCAAGATGCGCCAGACTTTGAGCGATATCTTTCGCCACGCCAATCACATACAGGCCACTCATGCAGGCAGTCAGGAACATAACTGCTAACATCCAGTACTGCGGTTTACGCATCGACTCTGCCAGCGTGTAATCCTTCTCCACCACACCATTGCTGGTTTTCACTTCCTGTTTCGGCGCATCTTTCATTAACGTTGCGCCAAAGACAATCATCACCAGTACAATCGCGCCCCAAATAACAAAGGTTTTTTCCAGGCCGACCGTTTCCAACAGTTGCGTATCGATAAATTTGAAACCCAGACTACCAAGTCCATAAGAACCAATAGCGAAAGCAGAGATGAGTCCCTTACGCTCCGGGAACCACTTCACGCAGTTAGAGAGCGTCAACAGGTAACCCGCACCATCCGCCAGACCAACCAACACACCGGCGCTTAACCACAGCATCATCAGGTTGTTGGAATGTGCTGTCAGGAAGAAACCTAATCCCAGCAAAACGCCGGAAGCCATAGTGACGCGTTTAACACCAAAACGTTCTTGCAATTTGCCCGCAACAGAAGACGAAATTGCCAGCCCCAGACTTAACAAGCCGAAAGAGAAAGCAACCTGGCTTACCGGAGCCCCCAGCTTGGCAGAAAGCGCGCCGTTAAACAGACTCCAGGTATAAACCGACCCCAGGGCAAACTGGGTAATGATAGTACCGATGAGTGTCAGCCAGCGAGTACGCTGATAATTTGAAGGTGTCATGGCAGTATTCCTGCAGTAATAAAAAGGAAAAATCTCTGCCGACAACCATAACGAAGTGCACTTTATGCCTGGGGAAAAACGGCATGAAATGCCATCAGAACGGAATGAAATGCATTAGTTCAGGAATGAATGACTCGACAATTATTCACCAAATTTATTATTTAGTAAGTTAGTCCCCACTATCGCCACATTAGTTGTTATTTATGGGTTTCAATTGTATCTATAACGTTAAAATCTGGCACTAACCCCCATCGTATACAGATAGTCATTATTGTTCGTGGTATTTTCTGCCTGAGATAACGCAGCGTAGGCGGCAATATTTTGATTGAGCAACATATCAGCACCTACCGTGACATCCAGCCAGTTGCCGTTCTGGTTTGTCGCCGTCATCCGGCTTAAGCCTGATTGCGCCTTCCAGATATTCTCGCCAAATTGCTGGTTATAGCTGATTTGCGCCCAAGGTCGGAGATCGCCAAGCCGGGAGTCAACACGCCAGCCTAAGGTACTCACACTGGCATGCCATAACGGATCGGTCAGTGTAGTAGTACTGTCGCCAAACTCGTTATACATCGAGGTGGTTGTACCATCGTAATGTAATGCCGCGACCGGGCCGGTTGTAACCTGTTCATATAAAGGAAAATTCCAGCCCATACTCATACTGCTGGTCACATCCACAGGGGTTTCTTCCGCCAGATTGACTTCCAGTCCCAGCGCCCTTTGGCTACTTTGAATACGTTGCGACAGAATATCGTTGTAATCAGGTTGATGATCGCTATCCCAGGTGTAGCGCTCTGTGGAATGTCCGGGTTGCGTATCAACGATATATTCTTGTTGCCAGGCGTAAGCTGTGTTGAGAAAAAAGGCACTGATTACCACGCTCGCCAGCAGGCTTAACTGCCAGCGACCACCGCTTTTTTTTATGATCATTAACACGACTCCAGGGAAGAGCCGAATTCGGCAATATTATTGTCATTGTATGAAGGATATCGGGCATAGTAGCCCTGTATTAAATATTGACTTTTTCACCGATGCGTCAAGAAAAGCGGCTGAAATTTTTACGATCGGGTACATAGCGAGGGAAAGTATGGAACGTTGCGGCTGGGTGAGTCAGGACCCGCTTTATATTGCCTACCATGATAATGAGTGGGGCGTGCCTGAAACTGACAGTAAAAAACTGTTCGAAATGATCTGCCTTGAAGGGCAACAAGCAGGGTTATCGTGGATCACCGTCCTCAAAAAACGCGAAAACTATCGCGCCTGCTTTCATCAGTTCGATCCGATGAAAGTCGCAGCAATGCAGGAAGAGGACGTCGAAAGACTGGTACAGGACGCCGGGATTATCCGACATCGCGGGAAAATTCAGGCAATTATTGGCAATGCGCGAGCGTACCTGCAAATGGAACAGAACGGCGAACCGTTTGCCGACTTTGTCTGGTCGTTTGTCAATCATCAACCACAGGTGACACAAGCCACAACGTTGAGCGAAATCCCTACATCTACGCCCGCCTCCGACGCTCTATCTAAAGCCCTGAAAAAGCGTGGTTTTAAGTTTGTTGGTACCACAATCTGTTACTCCTTTATGCAGGCATGTGGGCTGGTGAATGATCATGTGGTTGGCTGCTGTTGCTATCCGGGAAATAAACCATGATTCGGGAAGCGCAACGTTCAGAACTCCCCGCGATCCTCGAATTGTGGCTGGAAAGTACAACCTGGGGGCATCCCTTTATAAAAGCGAATTACTGGCGTGATTGCATTCCGCTGGTGCGGGATGCCTATCTTGCCAACGCGCAAAACTGGGTCTGGGAAGAAGACGGTAAGCTTCTCGGTTTTGTCAGCATTATGGAAGGCCGATTTCTGGCTGCAATGTTTGTCGCACCGAAGGCCGTCAGACGCGGTATTGGTAAGGCGCTAATGCAGTATGTGCAGCAGCGCCATCCCCATCTGATGCTGGAGGTTTATCAAAAAAATCAACCGGCGATAGATTTTTACCATGCGCAGGGTTTTCACATTGTCGACTGCGCATGGCAGGATGAAACCCAACTACCCACCTGGATTATGAGCTGGCCGGTGGTTCAAACGCTGTAAGTGTCAGTTCCGGACCGTTGTATTTTTCCAGCCATGCCAGCGCCGTATTACCCGCACAGCCATTCCCCAGCCGCGAGCTGGGGAGATCTTTGGTCAGAACGTTCACCGCGCCGTTTTTACAAATACCGTCAGCGGTTAAATCCAGATCCGGCCATGCCCCTTCATGAATGCAAATCACGCCAGGTTTAATTCCCTCGCTAATGACCGCTCCGGCAAGAATTTGCCCGCGTGCGTTCCACAACCGAACAATATCGCCATCTTGTATGCCGCGCGCCTGGGCATCGTCAGGATGAATGGTGACAGGCTCACGATTTGCCACCGCGTACAATTCGCGCAGAGAACTGTAATTCAGCTGGCTGTGCAGACGATGTGCCGGATGAGCAGAAAGTACCTGCAACTGTTCCGGTTCGGCATTGCCCTGCCATTCGTCCGGCTCCAGCCACATTGGATGCCCAGGGCAATCCGGATAAGCGTAATCGGCAATACGCTGCGAGAAGATTTCAATCTTGCCGCTGGCGGTTTTTAATGGATGCGCCTGCGGATCGCGGCGAAAATCGGCGAAGCGAATAAACCGCTCGCTGTCCGGGTTTTCCGGCATCTCAATTAACTGGTTGGCTTCCCAGAACTCAGCAAATGGCGGCAATTCAACCTGCTGGCTTGCCCCGCGCTGCCGTGCAACGTTATAAAACGTTTCCAGCCATTGCAGCTCACTTTTTCCTTCCGTAAACCGCGCATAGCCGCCCTTCTCCCAACGTTCACTCAACTCGGCAAAGACAGCAAAATCATTACGCGCTTCATCACGTGGAGGCACCACTTGCTTCATCGGCACCAGATGCTGATTACTGTAATCGCCGGTCATGGTGAGGTCATTACGCTCAAACGAGGTGGTTGCAGGGAGGACGATATCGGCGTGTTTCGCCGCTGCCGTCCAGAAGCATTCGGAGATCACCACCAGCTCCGGTTTTTGCCAGGCACGAATCAGGCGATTGGTATCCTGATGATGAGTAAAGTTGGCGCCGCCCGCCCACCAGATAAAACGAATATCCGGGAAGTGACGGTTCATGCCATTGTGTTGGTATGCACCGCCAGGGTTTTCCAGAGCTTCAACCATACGGGCTACAGGGATTTTATCTACCGCATCGGTGCCACCTGGCAAGCTGCCCTGCATAGATGAAAGCACCGCAGCGCGGCGCGTAGGGTTACCACCATTGGCAAAATGGTAAGAAAGACCAAAGCCCCCGCCAGGCGTGCCGATTTGCCCTAACATTGCTGCCAGGGTGACGATCATCCAGTGTTTTTGCTCACCAAACTGCTGGCGCTGCATTCCCCAGCCAGCCATCAGCATGGTGGTATTTTGATGAAAAATAGCCGCCAGTTCGCGGATTTTCTCTGCGTTAATCCCACAAATCTCTGCCGCCCATTCGGCATTTTTCGCTATTCCGTCACTCTCGCCCAGCAAATAAGAGGCGAAGACGTCATAACCTGTGGTGCAACGCGCCAGAAACGCTTCGTCGTGCCAGCCATTTTCCACCAGCGTATGGGCGATCCCCAGCATCAGCGCAACATCGGTGCCCATGTGCGGTGCCACCCACTCCATTTTATCGCCAAAGAAATCGACGGTTTCCGATCGCATTGGATCAATGCAGATCAGCTTTTTCCCGCTGTCACGCAGTGCGGAAAAGTAAGAAAGCCCCTGCTCATCGGATGCATTCCACGCAATTTTCAGCGTATTGAGTGGGTTAGCACTCCATAGCACCACGACATCGCTATGTTCCAATACCAACGGCCAACTGGTTTGCTGTTGATAAACTTCGCTGCCCCCCACGACATACGGCATGATCGCCTGTGCTGCACCGGTCGAATAATCCCCCAGATGCCCGGTATAACCGCCTGCCAGCGCCATATAGCGTTGTAATAATGTCGAGGCCTTATGCAGCACGCCGTTTGAACGCCAGCCGTAGGAACCAGCAAAAATCGATGCCGGACCATAAGCCTCACGAATACGTTTATGTTGTTGGTGAATAAGCTCCAGCGCCTCATCCCAACTCACACGAACAAATTCATCCTGCCCACGAATGCCTTGCGGGTTTTCCGGTGACGCAAGAAAGCCTTTGCGCACCATTGGAAATCGTACCCGCGTATTACTGTGAACCTGGTCGCGAACCGCGCTCTGCAAGGAGTTTTCCATTCCTGTGGCTAACGCGCCACGCGAGCTAAGCACGGTTTCGCCGTCGGTTTCAACCAGCATGGGCCCCCAGTGAGCGGCAGTCAGAACGGAATATCGTGAGGATGAGTTGGCCAAACCGAAGGCTCCTGAAAGGTTAGATGTATTGAGCAGTTAAATATTACTTACAAATTTCCGAGTATTCCCAGGAATAATCTTCATGTTCACGCGGCATAATCTCCCGCCACGGAACCCGTGGCAAAGAATAAAAAGGTTATTAAGGATTAACAATGAAGAAACGTGTTTATCTTATTGCCGCCGTAGTGAGTGGCGCTCTGGCGGTATCTGGCTGCACCACTAACCCTTACACAGGTGAACGCGAAGCAGGTAAATCTGCTATCGGTGCAGGTCTGGGCTCTCTCGTTGGCGCGGGTATTGGTGCGCTCTCTTCTTCGAAGAAAGATCGCGGTAAAGGCGCGCTGATTGGCGCAGCAGCGGGTGCAGCTCTGGGCGGCGGCGTTGGTTATTACATGGATGTGCAGGAAGCGAAGCTACGTGACAAAATGCGCGGCACTGGTGTTAGCGTAACCCGCAGCGGGGATAACATTATCCTCAATATGCCGAACAATGTAACCTTCGACAGCAGCAGCGCGACCCTGAAACCGGCAGGCGCTAACACCCTAACCGGCGTGGCAATGGTGCTGAAAGAGTATCCGAAAACGGCGGTTAACGTGATTGGTTATACCGACAGCACGGGTGGTCACGACCTGAACATGCGTCTCTCCCAGCAGCGTGCGGATTCCGTTGCCAGCGCGTTGATCACCCAGGGCGTGGACGCCAGCCGCATCCGTACTCAGGGCCTTGGCCCGGCTAACCCAATCGCCAGCAACAGCACCGCAGAAGGTAAGGCGCAAAACCGCCGTGTAGAAATTACCTTAAGCCCGCTGTAATCCCTTTCATGCCAGGTGATGCAAAAATCACCTGGCATTCTTCAGTTTTCCTTCATCATATTTCAGGCTAAGGTGATCGCCTTATCAGTGAATGGAGAGAAGAATGAAGCCGTCCGTTATCCTCTACAAAGCCTTACCTGATGATTTACTGCAACGCCTGCAAGAGCATTTCACCGTTCATCAGGTGGCAAACCTCAGCCCACAAACCATCGAACAAAATGCAGCAATTTTTGCCGAAGCTGAAGGTTTACTGGGTTCAAATGAGAATGTTGATGCCGCATTGCTGGAAAAAATGCCGAAACTGCGGGCCACATCAACGATCTCCGTAGGCTATGACAATTTTGATGTCGATGCCCTTAATGCTCGAAAAATCCTGCTGATGCACACGCCAACCGTATTAACGGAAACCGTCGCCGATACGCTGATGGCGCTGGTGTTGTCTACCGCTCGTCGGGTTGTGGAGGTAGCAGAACGGGTAAAAGCAGGCGAATGGACCGCGAGCATAGGCCCGGACTGGTACGGCACTGACGTTCACCATAAAACACTGGGCATTATCGGGATGGGACGGATCGGCATGGCGCTGGCACAACGTGCGCACTTTGGCTTCAATATGCCCATCCTCTATAACGCGCGCCGCCACCATAAAGAAGCAGAAGAACGCTTCAACGCCCGCTACTGCGATTTGGATACACTGTTACAAGAGTCAGATTTCGTTTGCCTGATCCTGCCGTTAACTGATGAAACGCATCATCTGTTTGGCGCAGAACAATTCGCCAAAATGAAATCCTCCGCCATTTTCATTAATGCCGGACGTGGTCCAGTGGTTGACGAAAATGCACTGATTGCAGCATTGCAGAAAGGGGAAATTCACGCTGCCGGGCTGGATGTATTCGAACAAGAGCCACTGTCTGTAGATTCGCCGTTGCTCTCAATGGCAAATGTCGTCGCGGTACCGCATATTGGTTCAGCCACTCATGAGACGCGTTATGGCATGGCCGCCTGCGCCGTGGATAATTTGATTAATGCGTTACAGGGAAAAGTTGAGAAGAACTGTGTGAATCCGCACGTCGCGGAATAACCGCGACTGCGGGAAGTAAAGCCCGATAATCGCTCGGGCTTTTACTCTTTATTGGGTTGCAGTGACTGCTGTAGTCCAGGCCTGATTAAACGCCTGATGCTGTGCCGGTAATGGCGCAATCAGTTTGTTATATTCACTTGCCTGCTGCGAAGTCGGGAACTGGATGCCATTTGCGACAAAACTCACCTGAGTACCTTGCTGAGCAATGTAATCTCCAACCATCACCAGTTGTTGCGTGAAAGTTTGTGCCGCCGGAATCAACGGTTGCAAAGCATCAGCTGGCGTCGTTACCACTTTGGTGAATGCCTGATCAAAGACCGGTTTCAGGTCATCGCTCTGTTTTAGCGCAGAGTGCGCAGCATCGGCCTGCAACTTCGCAT
Source organism: Escherichia sp. MOD1-EC5990 (assembly GCF_002965285.1). NCBI lineage: Bacteria > Pseudomonadati > Pseudomonadota > Gammaproteobacteria > Enterobacterales > Enterobacteriaceae > Escherichia > Escherichia sp. MOD1-EC5990. The sequence goes on from NZ_PTRV01000012.1 coordinate 103,399, forward strand.
TTTGCAGCTGTTGCGCCAGCACACCCAGAGAACCGTTCATTTCACGCAGTGGGCCGCTTTGCGTAACGTAATCCTGCGGTACGCGAATTGCGTTAACGCTGTCTACAACCGGGCGCAGACCGGAATCCATCGCCTGATTCACCTGCTGTGAATAACCATACAGAATCGCGTAATCAGAGACAAAAGGACCAAACTGTTTTTTCTGATCGGCAGTCAGGGTTGGTAGACGTTCACCGCTACGCATCACTGTATTCTGCAGGAAGTCGATAAACGCTTTACGCTGATCGCCTTCTTTATCAAAACACCCACTCAGGCTAACTACCATTAATAACGCCGCAAGAGGCGCAAACCAGCGAGAGCAGGACTTTCCTGTCGCCATTTTCTTACTCCTTTCACCCAAAAAAAGCGCACAACGACACACGCGTGTCTGACGTGACAAGGATAGTCCAGGACAGGCTTGCAGGATACCCTTTCTACGTAATCTTCCTGGTAAAATAATGGAGAAAACGAAACAAGGTTAATTTGTTGTTTCATTGATAAAAAATGACATTGCAGTTGCCTTTTTTCTAGCCAGAGATTTACGTCTTTACAGAACGCCATATTTTCGAAATCTTTACAATCCCGGAGTGGTAAAAGATATATCGGCATTTATCAGATCGTTAGGTCGCTATAAGTCACGCTAAGTGTCAGGCTGAATCGAATCACAGGCAGAGCATGCCCTGCCTTACTCCCGCTGTGTCTGCTTTTCCCGACTATTCTTAATGAGCTTCGATGCAATTCACGATCCCGCAGTGTGATTTGAGGAGTTTTCAATGGAATATAAAGATCCCATGCATGAGCTGTTGAGCAGCCTGGAACAGATTGTTTTTAAAGATGAAACGCAGAAGATTACTCTGACGCATAGAACAACGTCCTGTACCGAGATTGAGCAGTTACGTAAAGGTACGGGGTTAAAAATCGATGATTTCGCTCGGGTTTTGGGCGTTTCCGTCGCCATGGTAAAGGAATGGGAATCCCGACGCGTTAAGCCTTCAAGTGCCGAACTAAAATTGATGCGTCTGATTCAAGCTAACCCAGCGTTAAGTAAGCAGTTGATGGAATAGACTTTTATCCACTTTATTGCTGTTTACGGTCCTGATGACAGGACCGTTTTCCAACCGATTAATCATAAATATGAAAAATAATTGTTGCATCACCCGCCAATGCGTGGCTTAATGCACATCAACGGTTTGACGTACAGACCATTAAAGCAGTGTAGTAAGGCAAGTCCCTTCAAGAGTTATCGTTGATACCCCTCGTAGTGCACATTCCTTTAACGCTTCAAAATCTGTAAAGCACGCCATATCGCCGAAAGGCACACTTAATTATTAAAGGTAATACACTATGTCCGGTAAAATGACTGGTATCGTAAAATGGTTCAACGCTGACAAAGGCTTCGGCTTCATCACTCCTGACGATGGCTCTAAAGACGTGTTCGTACACTTCTCTGCTATCCAGAACGATGGTTACAAATCTCTGGACGAAGGTCAGAAAGTGTCCTTCACCATCGAAAGCGGCGCTAAAGGCCCGGCAGCTGGTAACGTAACCAGCCTGTAATCTCTGCTTAAAAGCACAGAATCTAAGATCCCTGCCAAATGGCGGGGATTTTTTTATTTGTTTATTCAGGAAATAAATAATCGTTCGCGTAATAAAATCTATTATTATTTTTGTGAAGAATAAATTTGGGTGCAATGAGAATGCGCAACGCCGTAAGAAAGGCGGGAATAACTTCCCGCCGAAGACTCTTACTCTTTCAAATTGCAGGCTAAAAATGCCGCCAGCTCATAACTCCCCTGTTTAATATGCAATTCACACAGTGAATCTCTTATCATCCAGGTGAAAAATAAAAGCGTGCAACAAATCACTATTAAAGAAAGTAATCTATATTTCTGCGGCATTCCCAGCCTCCTGTGTTGATTTCTAACGAGTAAGAGGCTAACCTTATGGTGTTCAGGCATAGGGTAGCCTCACTTTGATTTATAGTCAGGTGGGGCTTTTCTCTGTCTGCCTTTCGGTGAATACCTGAGACAAACAGTCTCAAGCACCCGCAGCTATTCTAGCTTAATAAGTTCTTTTCTTCTCCTTGATATAATCCTAAAAAAATCTCATAAAATTAATATATGAGACAATCTTTATTCATCAGAAGATTATTAAAGGTTGCTCTATTATTTAGCGATAAAAAAGCCTGCCAGATGGCAGGCTTTTTAATAACGACGTTATTACTGCAACAGCGAAATATCCGCAACTCGCAGGAATAATTCGCGCAGTTTCTCCAGCATGGTAAGACGGTTGATTCGCAATTCTTTGTCATCAACCATGACCATCACTTTATCGAAGAAGGCATCAACCGGTTCACGCAGCTCAGCCAGTTCGACCAGCGCATCCTGGTAACGACCTTCAGCAAAGTACGGCTCTAGCTTGTCACGTAGCACCACAACCTGCATCGCCAGTTTAATTTCTTCCGGCTCTTTCAGAGTAGAGGCATTCACGCGGTCGCTCAGCACTTCGTCAGATTTCGCCAGAATGTTAGATACACGCTTGTTCGCCGCCGCCAGTGCTGCAGCTGCATCCAGGGTACGGAAGTGCGATACCGCTTTCATTCGGGCATCGAAATCAGCCGGACGAGTCGGACGACGCGCCAGTACCGCCTGGATGGTGTCAACGGTGTAACCTTCGTCCTGATACCAGGCGCGGAAGCGACCGAGCATAAAGTCGATAACATCATCAACCACGTTGGCATTAGTCAGCTTATCGCCATACAGACGCACTGCTTCTTCGGTCAGGGTTTGCAGGTCAAGATTGAGGTTCTTCTCAACGATAATACGCAGCACGCCAAGTGCGGCACGACGCAACGCAAACGGGTCTTTGTCGCCTTTCGGATGCTGGCCGATACCGAAGATACCCGCCAGAGTATCCATCTTGTCAGCTATCGCCAGCGCACAGGCTACCGGGTTAGACGGCAGGTCATCACCGGCAAAGCGCGGCTGATACTGCTCGTTCAGCGCCACTGCGACATCTTCCGCTTCACCATCGTGACGCGCGTAGTGCATACCCATAACGCCCTGAGTGTCGGTGAACTCGAAGACCATGTTAGTCATCAGGTCACACTTAGACAGCAGGCCCGCACGGGTTGCGTGGTTAACGTCAGCGCCAATCTGTTCAGCAATCCAGCCAGCCAGCGCCTGGATGCGGTCAGTTTTGTCGCGTAGTGTACCCAGCTGTTGCTGGAACAACACGGTTTGCAGGCGCGGCAGATTATCTTCCAGACGTTTTTTACGGTCGGTGTTGAAGAAGAACTCGGCATCCGCCAGACGTGGACGAACGACTTTCTCGTTACCAGAGATAATTTGCTGCGGATCTTTCGATTCGATATTGGCAACGAAGATAAAGTTCGGCAGCAGTTTGCCGTCGTTCGCATACACCGGGAAGTATTTCTGGTCACCTTTCATGGTGTAAACCAGCGCTTCAGACGGCACCGCGAGGAATTTCTCTTCGAATTTTGCGGTCAGCACAACCGGCCATTCCACCAGCGAAGCGACTTCTTCCAACAGGCTTTCGCTTAAGTCAGCGTTACCGCCAATCTTACGCGCGGCTTCTTCGGCATCGGCTTTAATCTTCGCCTTACGTTCTTCGTAATCGGCGATAACTTTCCCGCGCTCGCGCAGAATTTCCGGATACTGATCGGCATTGTCGATAGTAAATTCCGGCTCGCCCATAAAGCGGTGGCCGCGAATCACGCGATCGGACTGAATGCCCAGAATGGTTGCCGGAATGACTTTGTCGCCCAGCAGCAGGGTCACGGTGTGAACCGGACGCACGAAGTGCACGTCGCTTGCGCCCCAACGCATCAGTTTCGGGATCGGCAGCTTCGCCAGCGAAGTGGCGACCATATTCGGCAGCAGTGCTTCAGTGCTTTCGCCCTTCACGTGGGCGCGATACAGCAGCCATTCGCCTTTATCGGTAGTCAGACGCTCAGCCTGGTCAACGGTAATACCGCAACCACGCGCCCAACCTTCTGCCGCTTTACTCGGTTTACCTTCAGCATCGAACGCCTGAGCAATTGCCGGGCCACGTTTTTCGATTTCACGATCCGGTTGCGCTTCCGCCAGGTTAGCTACTTTCAGCGCCAGACGACGCGGAGCAGCAAACCATTGAACGGTGCCGTGTGCGAGGCCAGCGTTATCCAGCTCCGCAGTAAAGTTCGCAGCAAAGGACTCAGCCAGGCTGCGCAGTGCTTTTGGTGGCAGCTCTTCAGTGCCGATTTCCACCAGAAAAGTTTTCTCAGACATAGCCGCCTCTTACTTATCTTTGTTGCACATCGGGAAGCCGAGGGCTTCACGGGAAGCGTAGTATGCTTCTGCCACTGCTTTGGTCAGGGTGCGAATGCGCAGAATATAGCGCTGACGCTCAGTGACGGAGATGGCTTTACGCGCATCCAGCAGGTTGAAGCTGTGGGCGGCTTTCAGAATACGCTCGTAGGCTGGCAACGGCAGCGGATTTTCCAGCGCCAGCAGCTGCTGCGCTTCTTTCTCGTATTGCTCGAAGCAGGTGAACAGGAAGTCCACATCCGCGTATTCGAAGTTGTAAGTGGACTGCTCCACTTCGTTCTGATGGAACACGTCGCCGTAGGTGGTTTTACCCAGCGGACCGTCGCTCCAGACCAGGTCGTAAACGCTGTCTACGCCCTGAATGTACATGGCCAGACGTTCCAGACCGTAGGTGATCTCGCCGGTAACCGGTTTACACTCCAGACCACCAACCTGCTGGAAGTAAGTGAACTGCGTCACTTCCATGCCGTTCAGCCACACTTCCCAGCCCAGCCCCCAGGCACCCAAAGTCGGGTTTTCCCAGTTATCTTCCACGAAACGGATATCGTGGATAGTCGGATCCATGCCCAGCTCTTTCAGGGAACCGAGGTACAGCTCCTGAATATTGTCCGGCGATGGCTTAATGACCACCTGGAACTGATAGTAGTGCTGTAAGCGGTTGGGGTTTTCGCCGTAGCGACCATCGGTCGGGCGACGAGAAGGCTGAACATAAGCAGCCGCCATCGGTTCTGGCCCCAGCGCGCGCAGACAGGTCATTGGGTGAGAGGTTCCCGCGCCGACTTCCATGTCCAATGGTTGAACAATGGTGCAGCCCTGGCGAGCCCAGTAATCCTGTAAGGTCAGGATCAAGCCCTGGAAGGTCCTGGTATCAAACTTTTGCATATTATTTCGTGCTGGATACGTGTGGATTTAAAGGAAGGGATCAGTATACCCGCTGGATGGAAGATATACAGTACGAAACGGGAAAAAGCAGGGCTTAACGCATGGAAAGATGCAAAAAATGGCCATCCGCGTCAAAAGAACAGACAAACTGCTCTTTCCGGAAGGTATAACCGCGCATTTCGTAGCTTCCCTGGAACTGTTCGAAGGCGGTGACGTCGATTTTTTGCTCGCCGGTGTTATAACGTTTTGCCGCCTGATCCTTGCATAACGCTTCCATATTCAACGAACGCAGAGGATCAACCTTTACCCGTTGTGCTTTCTGCACGGGTGGCGGTGTCGAGCATCCCACTAACACTACAAGCGCCATTGCCAGAAAGAAAGAGTTCATCATCATTAAATTACCGTCTGGTTTGCAGGTGAGTCTTATTATTTATATCGGTATAGTGGCTGATATCTTACGAATTTCCTTAAGCCTCTATAAGCTGTAGTGATAAAACTCAGATTATTCCAGTGCGCCAACCGAATGATTTATCGGTCAGACTTTTTTTAACCAGATACAGAGACACAGATGCAGCCCAAAATTTACTGGATTGATAACCTGCGAGGTATAGCGTGTTTAATGGTGGTGATGATTCACACCACTACCTGGTATGTGACCAATGCTCATAGTGTTAGCCCCGTCACCTGGGATATCGCCAATGTTCTGAATTCTGCCTCTCGTGTCAGCGTGCCGCTATTTTTCATGATTTCCGGCTATCTCTTTTTTGGCGAACGCAGCGCCCAGCCGCGCCATTTCTTACGTATCGGCTTATGTCTGCTTTTTTATAGCGCAATCGCACTGCTCTACATTGCGCTGTTTACCTCCATCAATGTGGAGTTAGCGCTGAAAAACCTGCTGCAAAAGCCAGTGTTTTACCACTTATGGTTTTTCTTCGCGATTGCGGTGATTTATCTGGTTTCACCGCTGATTCAGGTGAAGAACGTCGGCGGAAAAATGTTGCTGGTACTAATGGTGGTGATTGGTATTATCGCTAACCCAAACACAGTGCCGCAGAAAATTGACGGTTTTGAATGGCTGCCAATTAACTTATATATCAATGGCGATACTTTTTACTACATCCTGTATGGCATGTTGGGGCGCGCCGTTGGCATGATGGACACACAGCATAAAGCACTGTCGTGGGTGTGCGCCGCACTGTTTGCGACGGGGGTTTTTATTATCTCTCGCGGGACATTATATGAATTGCAGTGGCGCGGAAATTTTGCCGATACCTGGTATCTTTACTGTGGGCCGATGGTTTTTATCTGCGCAATCACGCTATTGACTCTGGTTAAAAACATGCTGGATACGCGTACCATTCGCGGACTTGGCTTAATCTCCCGCCATTCGTTGGGTATATACGGATTCCACGCCTTGATTATCCATGCACTGCGTACCCGGGGGATTGAGCTTAAAAACTGGCCAATACTCGATATTATTTGGATCTTTTGCGCGACGTTGGCAGCGAGTTTGTTACTTTCTATGCTGGTACAACGAATCGACAGAAACAGACTAGTGAGTTAAATAAAAGCCCGGTCACATTGGACTGACCGGGCTTATGTGAATTATTCGCTGTATTCTTCCTGGGTAACCTGTGTTTCTTTTGGTGGGTTTATTCCGGCATCACGAATATTCTTCTGCACCGCTACTGCACCAAACAAGCTTAAGAAGAAAGCCAGCCCATAAAAACCTTTTTCGCTGAGTAATAACGTCGCATTCCACAGACCTACCATCAATAACGCAACAGAGATAATAAAGACAGTCAGGCAGGTCATATAATAAATGGAGGTGGTCGGTATGCCTTCATACTTGTCCCGAACGGTCTTTTGATAAGATGCCGCAGAAAACAGTCCTAGCACCAGCACGGCAAAATAATATCCTTTTTCATTTAACTGCATCTCTGCATTCCATAGCCCTAATAGATAGGTAACGATACCACCAACAAGAGCTATCCATGACACAATACTAAATGCCGGAGAATAGGTTGATATTTTGTTGTCCATCACAGTATTCCTTTCATTCCTGAATGTGTAAGAGCTTTATGTTGCTCATGCCGAGCGAAACAAACGCATTTGACCAAACAAGCAAACAAAAAAGGCGATGGGATAAATCACCATTTCATAAGCATTGATAGGCGCATTTAAAACACCGATAAACAAGAGACCGATTGTGATTAACGCTACCAACTGGCAGACATGGATAAAAAAATCATCCAGTTGCCCGAGTTTTTCAGCACGAAGATATGCATAGTTGCCAAAAGTTGCCGTCATTAACACGCCAAGAAAATAGCCTTTTCCACTTAACAATGGGCATGAGATCCATAGCCCAAGCAGATAAACCAGCGCCCCGACAACAAATAATAGTTTTGCCACAGTCTTTGAGGTTTTCATAACGATCTCCATATCTACCAGCGATACATTACGAGTAACCAACGAAAGACAAAACTGAAAAATGCCATTAACAAATGATTTCAGAATAAATTCATACTAAATATTAATTAATTACTGATATATATAGATGTGAATTATCCCCCACCCGGTCAGGCAGGGGATAACGTTTACGCCATTAATGGCAGAAGTTGCTGATAGAGGCGACGGAACGTTTCACGTCGTGGCTGATAAGTGGCATAACGCTGCGCATCTGGTAAATGCGACTGTTCTAACGGCAGTTGTGGCAACAACTCAATGAGCGATTTCTCTGGATTCGCCGCAATCTGCGCCAGCCTTGCTGCGCCCAGTGCTGGCCCCACATCCCCCCCCGTGCGGTAATCGAGTTGCTGACCGCTGATATCCGCCAGCATCTGACGCCAGTACTCACTACGCGCCCCGCCACCAATCAACGTAACACTTTGCGGTTTAATGCCGCAGGCATGCACGACATCCATGCCATCTGCCAGCGCATAACCCACGCCTTCCAGCACTGCTCGCGCCAGTTCATTGGGGCCATGTTGATGAGTCAAACCAAAGAAAACCCCCTTCGCCTGGGGATTATTGTGTGGTGTACGCTCGCCGGAAAGATAAGGCAGAAACCAAACTGGCTCGGCACTTTCATCAGCCTGTTGAGCAGCCGCGATTAAAGCTGGGACATTGTTCAGGCCCGTTAATTTCGCGGCCCAATCCAGACACGACGCTGCACTCAGCATCACAGACATTAAATGCCAACGCTGCGGTAGCGCATGGCAAAAGCTGTGTACGGCGCTTTCTGGCTTGCTTAAGAACCCTTCGCTGACAGCAAAATAGACCCCCGACGTCCCCAGCGATAACATTGCCTGATTAGCATCAACCATTCCCACACCAATCGCACCAGCTGCATTATCACCACCGCCTGCGACAACTGGCACTGCCGCCATACCCCATGCTTTCGCAACTTCAGGTAGCAAAGCACCAGTAATTTCGCTGCCTTCGTATAATGCGGGCATCTGGTCACGAGATAAGTGGCAAGCCTGCAGCATGACGTCACTCCAGCCACGCTTTGCGACATCCAGCCACATGGTGCCAGCTGCGTCAGACATATCGCTGGCAAACTCCCCCGTCATACGCAGACGCAAGTAATCTTTCGGTAATAATACTTTGTCGATTTGACGGAATATCTCCGGCTCATGCCGCTGAACCCATAGCAATTTAGGCGCAGTAAATCCGGGCATCATCAGGTTACCGGTAATCACCCGTGATTGCGGAACTCGCGCTTCCAGCAAAGTACACTCTTGCGCACAGCGCCCGTCGTTCCACAAAATGGCAGGGCGTAATACCCGTTGCTGGGCATCCAGTAAGGTTGCACCGTGCATCTGGCCGGCAATACCCAATGCTTTAACGTCCTGCAGAGAATGCTGATCGCCCAGAGCTTTCATTGCGCGATCAGTTGCCTGCCACCACTGTTCCGGGTCTTGTTCCGACCAGAGTGGATGCGGGCGCGAAACGGTCAGCTTTTCCGTTTGCGAAGCAACCACCTCACCCTGCTCGTTGAGCAAAATAACTTTTACGCCCGAGGTGCCAAGATCTATCCCGATATACATATCGATCGTTCCTTAAAAAAATGCCCGGTATCGCTACCGATAACCGGGCCAACGGACTGCACAGTTAGCCGTTATTTGTCGAACAGATAATGGTTTACCAGATTTTCCAGTTGCTCCTGGCGACCACTCTGATGCACCGGAGACAAATTATGTTCCTGAGCATATTTGGCTAAATCTGCCAGTGACATTTGGCCTTTCAGGATTTGCTGGCCTAATTCGCTATTCCAGCCGGAATAACGCTTCGCGATGCGTTTATCCAGCTCGCCATCTTCAATCATGCGCGCTGCAATTTTCAGCGCCAACGCCATCGTATCCATCGCACCGATATGACCGTAAAACAGATCATATTTATCAGTACTTTGACGACGTACTTTGGCATCGAAGTTCAGACCGCCGGTGGTGAAACCGCCTGCTTTGAGAATTTCATACATCACCAGCGCATTCTCTTCCACACTGTTCGGGAACTGGTCGGTGTCCCAGCCCAGTTGTGCATCGCCACGGTTGGCGTCGACAGAACCGAACAGGCCAAGCGCAATGGCGGTGGCAATTTCATGATGGAAAGAGTGACCTGCCAGCGTCGCGTGGTTAGCTTCAATGTTCAGTTTAATCTCTTTTTCCAGACCAAACTGTTTCAGGAAGCCATAGACTGTCGCAGCATCGTAATCATATTGATGTTTGGTCGGTTCTTGCGGTTTCGGTTCGATAAGCAACGTGCCCTGGAAACCGATTTTATGTTTATGCTCAACCACCATCTGCATAAAGCGGCCCAGTTGTTCACGCTCCTGACGCAAGTCGGTATTTAACAGCGTTTCGTAACCTTCACGACCGCCCCACAGAACATAGTTTTCACCGCCCAATTTATGGGTTGCTTCCATCGCCGTAACGACTTGCGTCGCCGCCCAACTGAAGACTTCAGGATCTGGGTTCGTCGCTGCGCCCGCGCCGTAGCGAGGGTTTGTAAAGCAGTTAGCGGTTCCCCACAGCAGCTTCACGCCGCTCTCTTCTTGCTTGCCTGCCAGAACATCAACCATTTGCGCAAAATTATTGATGTACTCTTTTAACGACGCGCCCTCAGGGGAAACATCCACATCGTGGAAGCAATAAAATGGCACATGTAATTTGTGGAAAAACTCAAATGCGACATCTGCTTTACGCTTCGCCAACGACAGTGCCTCACCAGGCTGCTGCCACGGACGATTAAACGCCCCCACACCAAACATGTCCGCCCCGTTCCAGCAGAAGGTGTGCCAGTAGCAGGCGGCAAAACGCAAGTGCTCTTCCATACGCTTGCCCAACACCAGTTCGTCGGGATTGTAGTGACGGAATGCTAACGGGTTAGAGGATTTTGAGCCTTCATAACGAACGCGATCGAGCTGGTCAAAATAGGCTTGCATATTGAACTCCATAATCAGGTAATGCCGCGGGTGATGGATGATGTCGTAATATTGGGCACTCCCTTTCAGTTGCTCAATTATGTTATTTCACACTGCTATTGAGATAATTCACAAGTGTGCGCTCGCTCGCAAAATAAAATGGGATGATGAAACTGGGTAATTCCTCGAAGAGAAAAATGCAATAAGTACAATTGCGCAACAAAAGTAAGATCTCTGTCATAAATCAAGAAATAAACCAAAAATCGTAATCGAAAGATAAAAATCTGTAATTGTTTTCCCCTGTTTAGTTGCTAAAAATTGGTTACGTTTATCGCGGTGATTGTTACTTATTAAAGCTGTCCTCTAACTACAGAAGGCCCTACACCATGAAAATAAAGAACATTCTACTCACCCTTTGCACCTCACTTCTGCTTACCAACGTTGCGGCGCACGCCAAAGAAGTCAAAATAGGTATGGCGATTGATGATCTCCGTCTTGAACGCTGGCAAAAAGATCGAGATATCTTTGTGAAAAAGGCAGAATCTCTCGGCGCGAAAGTATTTGTACAGTCTGCAAATGGCAATGAAGAAACACAAATGTCGCAGATTGAAAACATGATTAACCGGGGTGTCGATGTTCTTGTCATTATTCCGTATAACGGTCAGGTATTAAGTAACGTTGTAAAAGAAGCCAAACAAGAAGGTATTAAAGTATTAGCTTACGACCGTATGATTAACGATGCGGATATCGATTTTTATATTTCTTTCGATAATGAAAAAGTCGGTGAACTGCAGGCAAAAGCCCTGGTCGATATTGTTCCGCAAGGTAATTACTTCCTGATGGGCGGTTCGCCGGTAGATAACAACGCTAAGCTGTTCCGCGCCGGACAAATGAAAGTGTTAAAACCTTACGTTGATTCCGGAAAAATTAAAGTCGTTGGTGACCAATGGGTTGATGGCTGGTTACCGGAAAACGCATTGAAAATTATGGAAAACGCGCTAACCGCCAATAATAACAAAATTGATGCTGTAGTTGCCTCAAACGATGCCACCGCAGGTGGGGCAATTCAGGCATTAAGTGCGCAAGGTTTATCAGGGAAAGTAGCAATATCCGGCCAGGATGCGGATCTCGCAGGTATTAAACGTATTGCTGCCGGTACGCAAACTATGACGGTGTATAAACCTATTACATTGTTGGCAAATACTGCCGCAGAAATTGCCGTTGAGTTGGGCAATGGTCAGGAACCAAAAGCAGATACCACACTGAATAATGGTCTGAAAGATGTTCCCTCCCGCCTGCTGACACCGATCGATGTGAATAAAAACAACATCAAAGATACGGTAGTTAAAGACGGATTCCACAAAGAGAGCGAGCTGTAAGCGTTACGCCCCGGCACAGAGCGGGGCGTGATTTCTCTCCATGCCGTGTAAATTAATTGGCTTAGGTGGAGTCGTTATGCCTTATCTACTTGAAATGAAGAACATTACCAAAACCTTCGGCAGTGTGAAGGCAATTGATAACGTTAGCTTGCGGTTGAATGCCGGCGAAATCGTCTCACTCTGCGGGGAAAATGGGTCTGGTAAATCAACGCTGATGAAAGTGCTGTGTGGTATTTATCCCCATGGCTCCTACGAAGGCGACATTATTTTTGCGGGAGAAGAGATTCAGGCGAGTCACATCCGCGATACCGAACGCAAAGGTATCGCTATCATTCACCAGGAATTGGCCCTGGTGAAAGAATTGACCGTACTGGAAAATATTTTCCTGGGTAACGAAATAACCCACAATGGTATTATGGACTATGATCTGATGACGCTACGCTGTCAGAAGCTGCTCGCACAGGTCAGTTTACTTATTTCACCAGATACCCGCGTTGGCGATTTAGGGCTAGGGCAACAACAACTGGTTGAAATTGCTAAGGCACTTAATAAACAGGTGCGCTTGTTAATTCTCGATGAGCCGACAGCCTCATTAACTGAGCAGGAAACGTCGGTTTTACTGGATATTATTCGCGATCTACAACAGCACGGTATCGCCTGTATTTATATTTCGCACAAGCTCAACGAAGTCAAAGCGATTTCCGATACGATTTGCGTTATTCGCGACGGTCAGCACATTGGTACGCGTGATGCTGCCGGAATGAGTGAAGACGATATTATCACCATGATGGTCGGGCGAGAGTTAACCGCGCTTTACCCTAATGAACCACATACCACCGGAGATGAAATATTACGTATTGAACATCTGACGGCATGGCATCCGGTTAATCGTCATATTAAACGAGTTAATGATGTCTCGTTTTCCCTGAAACGTGGCGAAATACTGGGTATTGCCGGACTCGTTGGTGCCGGACGTACCGAGACCATTCAGTGCCTGTTTGGCGTGTGGCCCGGACAATGGGAAGGAAAAATTTATATTGATGGCAAACAGGTAGATATTCGTAACTGTCAGCAAGCCATCGCCCAGGGGATTGCGATGGTACCCGAAGACAGAAAGCGCGACGGCATCGTTCCGGTAATGGCGGTTGGTAAAAATATTACCCTCGCCGCACTCAATAAATTTACCGGCGGTATTAGCCAGCTTGATGACGCGGCAGAGCAAAAATGTATTCTGGAATCAATCCAGCAACTCAAAGTTAAAACGTCGTCCCCCGACCTTGCTATTGGACGTTTGAGCGGCGGCAATCAGCAAAAAGCGATCCTCGCTCGCTGTCTGTTACTCAACCCGCGCATTCTCATTCTTGATGAACCTACCAGGGGTATCGATATTGGCGCGAAATACGAGATCTACAAATTAATTAACCAACTCGTCCAGCAGGGTATTGCCGTTATTGTCATCTCTTCCGAATTACCTGAAGTGCTCGGCCTTAGCGATCGTGTACTGGTGATGCATGAAGGGAAACTAAAAGCCAACCTGATAAATCATAACCTGACTCAGGAGCAGGTGATGGAAGCCGCATTGAGGAGCGAACATCATGTCGAAAAGCAATCCGTCTGAAGTGAAATTGGCCGTACCGACATCCGGTGGCTTTTCCGGGCTGAAGTCACTGAATTTGCAGGTCTTCGTGATGATTGCAGCTATCATCGCAATCATGCTGTTCTTTACCTGGACCACCGATGGTGCCTACTTAAGCGCCCGTAACGTCTCCAACCTGTTACGCCAGACCGCGATTACCGGCATCCTCGCGGTAGGAATGGTGTTCGTCATAATTTCTGCTGAAATCGACCTTTCCGTCGGCTCAATGATGGGGCTATTAGGTGGCGTCGCGGCGATTTGTGACGTCTGGCTAGGCTGGCCTTTGCCACTTACCATCATTGTGACGTTGGTTCTGGGACTGCTTCTCGGTGCCTGGAACGGATGGTGGGTCGCGTACCGCAAAGTCCCTTCATTTATTGTCACCCTTGCGGGCATGTTGGCATTTCGCGGCATACTCATTGGCATCACCAACGGCACGACGGTTTCCCCCACCAGTGCCGCGATGTCACAAATTGGGCAAAGCTATCTACCTGCAAGCACCGGCTTCATCATTGGCGCGCTTGGCTTAATGGCTTTTGTTGGCTGGCAATGGCGCGGAAGAATGCGCCGTCAGGCTTTGGGTTTGCAGTCTCCGGCCTCTACCGCAGTTGTCGGCCGCCAGGCATTAACGGCGATTATCGTCTTAGGCGCAATCTGGCTTTTGAATGATTACCGTGGCGTTCCCACTCCTGTTCTGCTGCTGACGTTGCTGTTACTCGGCGGAATGTTTATGGCAACGCGGACGGCATTTGGAAGACGCATTTATGCCATCGGCGGCAATCTGGAAGCAGCACGGCTCTCCGGGATTAACGTTGAACGCACCAAACTTGCCGTGTTCGCTATTAACGGATTAATGGTAGCCATCGCCGGATTAATCCTCAGTTCTCGACTTGGCGCTGGTTCACCTTCTGCGGGAAATATCGCCGAGCTGGACGCAATTGCAGCATGTGTGATTGGCGGCACCAGTCTGGCAGGCGGCGTCGGGAGCGTGGCTGGAGCGGTAATGGGGGCATTCATCATGGCTTCACTGGATAACGGCATGAGTATGATGGATGTACCGACCTTCTGGCAGTATATCGTTAAAGGTGCGATTCTGTTGCTGGCAGTATGGATGGACTCCGCAACCAAACGCCGTTCTTGATTTTGATAAAAATTTTCTCAAAACCGGTAACTTATTACCGGTTTTGAGTTTTTGCATGATTCAGCAGGAAAAGAACCATGTTTACTAAACGTCACCGCATCACATTGCTGTTCAATGCTAATAAAGCCTATGACCGTCAGGTAGTAGAAGGCGTAGGGGAATATTTACAGGCGTCACAATCGGAATGGGATATTTTCATTGAAGAAGATTTCCGCGCCCGCATTGATAAAATCAAGGACTGGTTAGGAGATGGCGTCATTGCCGACTTCGACGACAAACAAATCGAGCAAGCGCTAGCTGATGTCGACGTCCCCATTGTTGGGGTTGGTGGCTCGTATCACCTTGCCGAAAGTTACCCACCCGTTCATTACATTGCCACCGATAACTATGCACTGGTTGAAAGCGCATTTTTGCATTTAAAAGAGAAAGGCGTTAACCGCTTTGCTTTTTATGGTCTTCCGGAATCCAGCGGCAAACGTTGGGCCACTGAACGCGAATATGCATTTCGTCAGCTTGTCGCCGAAGAAAAGTATCGCGGAGTGGTTTATCAGGGGTTAGAAACCGCGCCAGAGAACTGGCAACACGCGCAAAATCGGCTGGCAGACTGGCTACAAACGCTGCCACCGCAAACCGGGATTATTGCCGTTACTGACGCCCGGGCACGGCATATTCTGCAAGTATGTGAACATCTACACATTCCCGTACCGGAAAAATTATGCGTGATTGGCATCGATAACGAAGAACTGACCCGCTATCTGTCGCGTGTCGCCCTTTCTTCGGTCGCTCAGGGCGCACGGCAAATGGGCTATCAGGCGGCAAAACTGTTGCATCGATTATTAGATAAAGAAGAAATGCCGCTACAGCGGATTTTGGTCCCACCAGTTCGCGTCATTGAACGGCGCTCAACAGATTACCGCTCGCTGACCGATCCCGCCGTTATTCAGGCCATGCATTACATTCGTAATCACGCCTGTAAAGGGATTAAAGTGGATCAGGTACTCGATGCCGTCGGGATCTCTCGCTCCAATCTTGAGAAGCGTTTTAAAGAAGAGGTGGGTGAAACCATCCATGCCATGATTCATGCCGAGAAGTTGGAGAAAGCGCGCAGTCTGCTGATTTCAACCACCTTGTCGATCAATGAGATATCGCAAATGTGCGGTTATCCATCGCTGCAATATTTCTACTCTGTTTTTAAAAAAGCATATGACACGACGCCAAAAGAGTATCGCGATGTAAATAGCGAGGTCATGTTGTAGCGATGATGAGAATTGTCGGCGTCGCATCAGGCAACGCTGCGTGGTTGTCGCATGCGGCGTGAACGCCTTATCCGACCAACAAGTCGGATAAGGCTTCAGGGAATACAATTACATATGCGCCGCGATTAACCGTTGGTTATCCTGGTACATTGCGAACAGGTAGTTGTTATAACTCTTCCCTTTGGTCGAGTAGCCCTTCAGCTTGTGAATCATCGCTGTGGCAGTCACTTCCTGATCCGCTTTACGCAGTTGTGCACGCGATTTACGGAACGAAGAGTAAGCCGGGTGAGTATTCAGGTTAGTGACATAGGCGCTCACCGATTCTTTGACAGAACTGAACTGTGAGTACCCCTTCACTTTACCCGGCGCATTGGTACAACGTCCTTTCATGCACTTCATGCCGAATAGGTTGTTGTTGCTACGCGCCAGCTTCGACGTTCCCCAACCGCTTTCTGCTGCAGCCATCGTCGCCACCATACTGGTAGGAATAATGTCTACGCGTTCCAGCAAGGTATTCCACGGGATTTTTCGCGTATTACCGGACCACTTCACCTTGTAGCGTTTGGCGATGTCTTTAAGACGCGCACGCTCAGCAGGTGACCATTGGCCCTGATACTGTTTTGAAATGAGCCAGTTACGTTCCGCAGTAATGGCCGCATTTTGGCTGGTAATGTAAGGCATTACGGTCCGGAGAAACGCTTTTTTCCTTGGTGTTCCGGAAGGGTATTTTCGCAAATCAGGAAGTGAACTACTCTTTGCACTATTGCGAGAATACTCTTGTTTACTGCTTACCTGTTTATTACTAGCTTTAGTTAAGTGGGACTTTTGACTCGCTGTTGTTGTGTGCGTCTTCGCTAACACCTCACTCGAAAACACCAGAGTGAGTAACATAAGAATCATCGCCCCATATCGTCGTATGGGAGTCAAAATCATCAGGTCTCCTGGTCGGATTTAATCATTCCAACACCTTATATTTTTCACAAATTTGAGAGTTGAATCTCAAATCATATCAAAAATAGCCGTCAAGAGCACCCCAAGGAATAGTCCAAATCTGAAACTATGTCACGTGTTAACGATTCAGATTGGCTCTAAATCGCAGAAAATGTGGGGTTTATCGCAAAATTCAGCCGTTTTTTGCGCGCGATCGCTCACCCTTGCTTCTCATCCTGTGGACTTACCGCTCAGGGATGAGTTTTGTCTGGCTTATCGCTGGCAAACTGTCTGAAATCGCAGCAATAAGGACTCATCCGCCATGAAACTCGCCGCCTGTTTTCTGACACTCCTTCCTGGCTTCGCCGTTGCCGCCAGTTGGACTTCTCCGGGGTTCCCTGCCTTTAGCGAACAGGGAACGGGAACATTTGTCAGCCACGCGCAGTTGCCCAAAGGTACGCGTCCACTCACGCTAAATTTTGACCAACAGTGCTGGCAGCCTGCGGATGCGATAAAACTCAATCAGATGCTTTCCCTGCAACCTTGTAGCAACACGCCACCTCAATGGCGATTGTTCAGGGACGGCGAATATACGCTGCAACTAGACACCCGCTCCGGTACACCAACATTGATGATTTCCATCCAGAACGCCGTCGAACCGGTAGCAAACCTGGTCCGTGAATGCCCGAAATGGGATGGATTACCGCTCACTCTGGATGTCAGCGCCACTTTTCCGGAGGGAGCCGCAGTCCGGGATTATTACAGCCAGCAAATTGCGATAGTGAAGAACGGTCAAATAACGTTACAACCCGCTGCCACCAGCAAGGGTTTACTCCTGCTGGAACGGGCAGAAACTGACACATCCGCCCCTTTCGACTGGCATAACGCCACAGTTTACTTTGTGCTGACAGATCGTTTCGAAAACGGCGATCCCAGTAATGACCAGAGTTACGGACGTCATAAAGACGGTATGGCAGAAATTGGCACTTTTCACGGCGGCGATTTACGCGGCCTGACCAACAAACTGGATTATCTCCAGCAGCTGGGCGTCAATGCTTTATGGATAAGCGCCCCATTTGAGCAAATTCACGGCTGGGTCGGCGGCGGAACAAAAGGCGATTTCCCGCATTATGCCTACCACGGTTACTACACCCAGGACTGGACGAATCTGGATGCCAATATGGGCAACGAAGCCGATCTCCGGACGCTGGTTGATAGCGCGCATCAGCGCGGTATTCGTATTCTCTTTGATGTAGTGATGAACCACTCCGGTTATGCCACGCTGGCGGATATGCAGGAGTATCAGTTTGGCGCGTTATACCTTTCTGGTGATGAGCTGAAAAAAACGTTAGGTGACCGTTGGAGCGACTGGAAGCCCGCCGCCGGGCAAACCTGGCATAGCTTTAACGATTACATTAATTTCAGCGACAAAACAGGCTGGGATAAATGGTGGGGAAAAAACTGGATCAGAACGGATATCGGCGACTACGACAATCCTGGATTTGACGATCTCACCATGTCGCTGGCCTTTTTACCGGATATCAAAACCGAATCAACGACCGCTTCTGGCCTGCCAGTGTTCTATAACAACAAAACGGATACCCACGCTAAAGCCATTGACGGCTTTACCCCTCGAGATTACTTAACCCATTGGTTAAGCCAGTGGGTCCGTGACTACGGAATTGATGGTTTTCGGGTCGATACCGCCAGGCATGTTGAGTTGCCCGCCTGGCAGCAACTGAAAACCGAAGCCAGCGCCGCACTTCGCGAATGGAAAAAAGCGAATCCCGACAAAGCATTAGATGACAAACCTTTCTGGATGACCGGTGAAGCCTGGGGCCACGGCGTGATGCAAAGTGACTACTATCGCCACGGCTTCGATGCGATGATCAATTTCGATTATCAGGAGCAGGCGGCGAAAGCGGTCGATTGTCTGGCGCAGATGGATACGACCTGGCAGCAAATGGCAGAGAAATTGCAGGATTTCAACGTGTTGAGCTATCTTTCGTCGCATGATACCCGCCTGTTCCGTGAAGGGGGCGACAAAGCAGCAGAGTTATTGTTATTAGCGCCAGGTGCAGTACAAATCTTTTATGGTGATGAATCCTCTCGTCCGTTCGGTCCTACCGGTTCTGATCCGCTGCAAGGCACGCGTTCGGATATGAACTGGCAGGATGTTAACGGTAAATCTGCCGCTAGCGTCGCGCACTGGCAGAAAATCAGCCAGTTCCGCGCCCGCCATCCCGCAATTGGCGCGGGCAAACAAACGACACTTTCGCTGAAGCAGGGCTACGGCTTTGTTCGTGAGCATGACGACGATAAAGTGCTGGTCGTCTGGGCGGGGCAACAGTAACGTTTTCGGCTTCCCGTTCGTCAGTACCTCGGGAAGCCGCCAACCAGGATAAAATGTCAGCCCTAATCAGAGTTGCAGGATAAAGCACCGCTCCCACTTCAACAGAGCGATTTGCACCCCAGCAAATGTAGCGTTATTGTTACCTTCCTTGCTACAGAGTTCGACAGATATCCCGCTATGACATTCTCCCTTTTTGGTGACAAATTTACCCGCCACTCCGGCATTACGCTGCTGATGGAAGATCTGAACGACGGTTTACGCACGCCTGGCGCGATTATGCTCGGCGGCGGTAATCCAGCGCAGATCCCGGAAATGCAGGACTACTTCCAGACGCTACTGACCGACATGCTGGAAAGTGGCAAAGCGACTGATGCACTGTGCAATTACGACGGTCCACAGGGGAAAACGGAGCTACTCACACTGCTTGCCGGAATGCTACGCGAGAAGTTGGGTTGGGATATCGAACCACAGAATATTGCACTAACAAACGGCAGCCAGAGCGCGTTTTTCTACTTATTTAATCTGTTCGCCGGACGCCGTGCCGATGGTCGGATCAAAAAAGTGCTGTTTCCGCTGGCACCGGAATACATTGGCTACGCTGACGCCGGACTGGAAGAAGATCTGTTTGTCTCTGCGCGTCCGAATATTGAACTGCTGCCGGAAGGCCAGTTTAAATACCACGTCGATTTTGAGCATCTGCATATTGGCGAAGAGACCGGGATGATTTGCGTCTCCCGACCGACGAATCCAACAGGCAATGTGATTACTGACGAAGAATTATTGAAACTGGACGCACTGGCGAATCAGCACGGTATTCCGCTGGTGATTGATAACGCTTATGGCGTCCCGTTCCCAGGCATCATCTTCAGCGAAGCGCGCCCGCTGTGGAATCCGAATATTGTACTGTGCATGAGTCTTTCCAAGCTGGGACTACCGGGTTCGCGCTGCGGCATTATCATCGCCAATGAAAAAATCATCACCGCCATCACCAATATGAACGGCATTATCAGCCTGGCACCTGGCGGTATTGGTCCAGCGATGATGTGTGAAATGATTAAGCGTAACGATCTGCTGCGCCTGTCTGAAACAGTCATCAAACCGTTTTACTACCAGCGTGTTCAGGAAACTATCGCTATCATTCGCCGCTATTTACCGGAAGATCGCTGCCTGATTCATAAACCGGAAGGAGCCATTTTCCTCTGGCTATGGTTTAAGGATTTGCCAATTACGACCGAGCAGCTCTACCAGCGCCTGAAAGCACGGGGCGTGCTGATGGTGCCGGGGCACAACTTCTTCCCAGGGCTGGATAAACCGTGGCCACATACACATCAATGTATGCGTATGAACTACGTGCCGGAGCCGGATAAAATTGAAGCGGGGGTGAAGATTCTGGCGGAAGAGATTGAACGCGCCTGGGCTGAAAGTCATTAAAAATTGCCTGATGCGCTACGCTTATCAGGCCTACATCATTTCTGCAATATATTGAATTTGGAAGAATTTGTAGGCCGGATAAGGCGTTTAAGCCGCATCCGGCATAAACAAAGCGCACTATTCCTGCGTTAAAAAACGCCGGAAAAACGTTTCAAACAGACTGCTGCCGTAGCCGATGCCGCTGCACTTTCTCGACATCCATGCATTGCAACGCTTGTGTTGGGCAAGCTTCAACACAAGCCGGTCCCGTCGCCCGATGCCAGCACAGATCGCACTTTATCGCCCTCGCCTTTGTGCGTGAAGAAACGACCTCCATCGCACCAAACGGGCAAGCCAGCATACAGCTTTTACAGCCAATACAACGTGATTGTTCAACGAAAATATGCCCATGTTCGCGACTTATCGCGTCAACAGGGCACACATTTGCGCACGGTGCATCTTCACACTGATGACAGGCTACTGCCGTGGTGTAAGTATGATCTTTAATGACACGAATACGCGAAATAAACTCACCGGGTGACAACGCAGCGCAATCCTGATTCTCCTGATGCGACACTGCGCAAGCCACTTCACAGGTACGGCAACCGATACATTTCGTCGCATCCGCAATAATAAACCGGTTCATGATCACTCCTTTGCACTAAAACAGCAGAGTGCCAGAGAGCGCGTCTCTACTGCTTTGATCCAACGAAGGAAATGTTAAAGTTTTGGCACTTGTCCAGAGCGTTATGTGATCGCGCCCTGGTCGTCCCTGACAGTAAATCCCAGTTCATTAGAAATAGCCTGCGCGGTTTCACGCAGTGGTTTCAGGAGATTTTTCTCCCCCACCTGTTTCAGACGTGATGTCGAAAGAGAAATCGACACGGCGTACGGCACCCGCCCATGAATATCAAACACCGGAACAGCAATACAGGAGACGCCGAGTTCGTTTTCTTCTCTGTCCATCGCCGCTCCGCTTTCACGAATGTGCGCCAGTTCGTCGAACATCGCGGGCAGCTCGGTAATGGTATTGCGGGTTAACGGCTGGATCTCATGCTGATGGCTTTCCCAGTATGACTTCACGTAGTCCGGGTGACCAAACGCCATGTAGATCTTGCCCATTGCGGAACAGTAGAGCGGCATATGCTGGCCTATATAAGCTCGGGTTCGCAGCATCCCGGTTGTAGGTTCCAGCTTATAAATCAAAATAGCGTGATCGTCTTCGCGGCTGGAGAAGTTAATGGTTTCACCAGTGGCGATGTTCAGTGCCTCAAGATGCGGAGCGGCGATATGAATGATATTCAGCGAAGACAGCGCCTTCTGCCCGACGGCAATAAATTTGGTAGTCAGGCGGTAACTCCCTGCGGCGGGCGCGGTGGTCACATAGCCGCAGGATTGTAATCCCTGCAATAAGCGATGGACGGTACTCTTATTTAAACCAGCCAGCTCCGAAAGATGCGCCAACGGACAACCGTTTGGATAGTTGCTCAAAATCTCAATCAGCATCAACCCGCGAAACAGACTCTGGCTTCCGGCTGGACGCTCTTTTTCCTGCGCCATCTCGTTCTCTTTTTTTCCCATCACTTCTTTCCCCATTTTGTCGCGTCCTGATGGTAGCGCAAAGTGTGCCGTAGTTCACGATCTCGACAGATAATTTATAACCAATTGATTTTTAAGTCTTTTGAAATTCATTAATCAGATTGCTTTGTTAAAAAGCGATCGATATATTTGAAATCAGATTTCGCATATTGAAATTTTAAGCCAAAAAAGCGATCAAAAAAACAAGGAAGCCAGGGATGAAAGTGACATTTGAGCAGTTAAAAGCAGCCTTTAATCGAGTCTTAATTTCACGCGGCGTTGACAGCGAAACGGCTGATGCCTGTGCCGAAATGTTCGCCCGCACCACCGAATCCGGCGTTTATTCTCACGGCGTCAACCGTTTCCCTCGTTTCATTCAACAACTGGAAAACGGCGATATCATTCCTGATGCCCAAGCCAAACGTATAACCAGCCTCGGCGCAATTGAACAGTGGGACGCCCAGCGTTCGATCGGTAACCTGACAGCGAAAAAGATGATGGATCGCGCCATTGAACTGGCTGCCGATCACGGTATTGGTCTGGTGGCGTTGCGTAATGCCAACCACTGGATGCGCGGCGGCAGCTACGGCTGGCAGGCGGCGGAAAAAGGCTATATTGGCATTTGCTGGACCAACTCCATCGCCGTAATGCCGCCGTGGGGCGCAAAAGAGTGTCGTATCGGCACTAACCCGCTGATCGTCGCGATTCCTTCCACGCCGATCACTATGGTCGATATGTCGATGTCGATGTTTTCCTACGGCATGTTAGAAGTTAACCGCCTTGCAGGTCGTCAGCTCCCGGTCGATGGTGGCTTTGATGATAAGGGCAATTTGACCAAAGAACCTGGCATTATCGAAAAAAATCGCCGCATTTTGCCGATGGGCTACTGGAAAGGTTCTGGTATGTCGATCGTGCTGGATATGATCGCTACTCTCCTTTCCGACGGCGCATCCGTTGCCGAAGTCACCCAGGATAACAGCGACGAATATGGCGTTTCGCAAATCTTTATCGCCGTTGAAGTGGACAAGCTTATCGACGGCGCCACCCGCGATGCCAAGCTACAACGTATCATGGATTACATTACCACCGCTGAACGCGCCGATGAAAACCAGGCCATTCGCTTACCCGGCCACGAATTTACCACCCTGCTGGCAGAAAACCGCCGTAACGGTATTACCGTTGATGACAGCGTATGGGCAAAAATCCAGGCGTTATAAGGAGATAAGCCATGATTTTTGGACATATCGCGCAGCCTAACCCGTGCCGTTTGCCCGCTGCTATTGAAAAGGCGCTCGATTTTCTGCGCGCCACTGATTTCAACGTCCTGGAGTCGGGCGTTGTCGAAATCGACGGCAAAAATATTTACGCACAAATTATCGACTTAACGACGCGTGCAGTAGAGGAAAACCGTCCGGAAGTGCATCGTCGGTATATCGATATTCAATTTCTGGCGTGGGGCAAAGAGAAAATCGGCATTGCTATTGATACAGGAAATAATAAAGTCAGCGAATCACTATTAGAGCAGCGCGATATTATTTTTTATCACGATAGTGAACATGAATCATTTATAGAAATGATACCGGGTAGCTACGCTATTTTCTTTCCTCAGGATGTTCATCGACCAGGCTGTATTCTGCAAACAGCCTCTGAGATACGAAAAGTTGTGGTTAAAGTCGCATTAACGGCGCTAAATTAATCGAATAATCGTCTACGCCAGAACGCCTGGGTAATGTTATTGCTCTAACTATATTAATAATTCAGGTTGCTGCACATGCAACTTGAATTATGACAAACATAGCCTCAAGGAATAGCTATGAAAAAAATACTTGAAGCAATACTGGCGATTAATCTCGCCGTACTTTCCTGTATTGTGTTTATAAACATTATTTTAAGATATGGTTTTCAGACAAGTATTTTATCTGTAGATGAATTGTCGCGTTATTTATTTGTCTGGTTAACCTTTATTGGCGCGATTGTGGCTTTTATGGATAACGCCCACGTTCAGGTTACCTTTCTGGTGGAGAAACTCTCCCCCGCGTGGCAGCGGCGAGTCGCTCTGGTTACCCATTCCTTAATCTTATTTATTTGTGGCGCTCTGGCCTGGGGCGCAACGCTAAAAACAATTCAGGACTGGAGCGATTATTCACCGATCCTCGGCTTGCCCATCGGCCTGATGTATGCCGCTTGTCTGCCCACCAGCCTCGTTATCGCATTCTTTGAGCTGCGCCTTTTATATCAACTCATCACGCGTAGCAATTCTCTAACGCCGCCACCGCAAGGAGCTTAATCATGGCTGTGCTGATTTTTCTGGGCTGCCTGTTGGGTGGCATTGCTATCGGTTTGCCTATTGCCTGGTCGCTACTGTTGTGCGGGGCGGCGCTTATGTTCTGGCTGGATATGTTTGATGTCCAGATCATGGCGCAAACGCTGGTAAACGGTGCTGATAGCTTCTCCCTGCTGGCGATTCCGTTCTTTGTACTGGCGGGTGAAATCATGAATGCGGGCGGCTTATCAAAACGCATTGTTGACCTGCCGATGAAACTGGTCGGGCATAAACCAGGCGGGTTGGGCTACGTAGGCGTGCTGGCGGCAATGATTATGGCGAGCCTTTCCGGTTCTGCTGTTGCGGATACCGCCGCCGTTGCCGCGCTACTGGTGCCGATGATGCGCAGCGCTAACTACCCGGTCAACCGTGCTGCGGGGCTGATTGCCTCTGGCGGGATTATCGCGCCAATTATTCCCCCTTCCATTCCATTTATTATCTTCGGTGTTTCCAGCGGATTATCCATCAGTAAGTTGTTTATGGCGGGCATTGCCCCAGGCATTATGATGGGCGCAACGCTGATGCTCACATGGTGGTGGCAGGCCAGTCGTCTTAATTTACCCCGTCAGCAAAAAGCAACGAAACGAGAAATCTGGCACTCTTTTGTTTCCGGTATCTGGGCGCTATTTCTTCCGGTCATTATTATTGGCGGCTTTCGCTCCGGTCTGTTTACCCCTACCGAAGCCGGGGCCGTTGCTGCTTTCTATGCGTTATTTGTCGCCACGGTTATTTACCGTGAAATGACATTCGCCACACTTTGGCATGTACTTATTGGCGCGGCGAAAACCACCTCAGTGGTAATGTTTCTGGTGGCTTCGGCACAAGTTTCCGCCTGGCTAATTACCATTGCTGAACTGCCAATGATGGTTTCTGATTTACTGCAACCGTTAGTGGAATCACCGCGTCTGCTGTTTATCGTTATTATGCTGGCGATTTTGATAGTCGGTATGGTAATGGATTTAACGCCGACGGTGTTAATTCTTACCCCGGTATTAATGCCTTTAGTTAAAGAGGCAGGAATCGATCCGATTTACTTCGGAGTCATGTTTATCATCAACTGCTCAATCGGCTTAATTACACCGCCTATCGGTAATGTGCTTAACGTTATTTCAGGGGTGGCTAAACTCAAATTCGATGATGCAGTCAGAGGCGTTTTCCCTTACGTCCTGGTTTTATATTCCTTATTAGCCTTATTTGTTTTTATTCCCGATCTCATCATCCTCCCGTTGAAATGGATTAATTAAAAGGAAAATATAATGAAATTACGCTCTGTAACCTACGCTTTATTAATTGCCGGAGTGGCGGCGTTCAGCACATCTTCTCTGGCGGCACAATCATTACGTTTCGGTTATGAAACCTCACAAACCGACTCTCAACATATTGCGGCGAAAAAATTTAATGATTTATTGCAGGAGAGAACCAAAGGCGAGCTGAAATTAAAACTGTTCCCGGACAGCACTCTCGGTAACGCGCAGGCGATGATCAGCGGCGTACGTGGCGGCACCATCGATATGGAAATGTCCGGCTCGAATAACTTTGCCGGGTTATCACCTGTGATGAACCTGCTTGATGTTCCTTTCCTGTTCCGCGATACCGCCCACGCGCATAAAACACTCGACGGCAAAGTCGGCGATGAACTGAAGGCCTCCCTTGAAGGTAAGGGACTGAAAGTACTGGCCTACTGGGAAAACGGCTGGCGCGATGTCACCAACTCACGCCAGCCAGTTAAAACACCTGCCGACCTGAAAGGGCTGAAAATACGCACCAACAATAGCCCGATGAATATCGCCGCATTCAAAGTCTTTGGCGCTAACCCGATCCCGATGCCGTTTGCCGAAGTCTATACCGGGCTGGAAACGCGCACTATCGACGCTCAGGAACACCCGATCAACGTCGTCTGGTCAGCCAAATTTTATGAAGTGCAGAAGTACCTTTCTCTGACGCACCATGCCTATTCCCCGCTTTTGGTGGTGATCAACAAAGCGAAGTTTGATGGCTTAAGCCCGGAGTTCCAGCAAGCGCTAATTTCATCTGCGCAAGAAGCGGGTAATTACCAGCGCAAATTGGTCGCCGAAAATCAGCAAAAAATCATCGACGGCATGAAAGACGCTGGCGTGGAAGTCATCACCGAACTTGATCGCAAAGCCTTTAGCGACGTACTGGGTACTCAGGTCCGCGACATGTTTGTAAAAGATGTTCCGCAGGGCGCTGAACTGCTGAAAGCCGTGGATGAGGTGCAATAAGCCATGACGCAATACTGGCTGGGGTTAGATTGTGGCGGTAGCTGGCTGAAAGCCGGCCTGTATGACCGCGAAGGCCGGGAGGCAGGCGTGCAGCGCCTGCCGCTGTGCGCATTAAGCCCGCAGCCAGGCTGGGCAGAGCGCGATATGGCAGAACTGTGGCAATGCTGCATGGCTGTCATTCGCTCCCTGCTTACCCATTCCAGCGTTAGCGGGGAGCAAATTGTCGGCATCGGTATCTCCGCACAGGGAAAGGGCTTGTTTTTGCTGGATAAAAACGACAAGCCGCTCGGTAACGCCATTTTGTCCTCGGATCGCCGGGCGATGGAAATCGTTCGTCGCTGGCAGGAAGATAGCATCCCGGAAAAACTCTACCCGCTGACCCGACAAACCTTGTGGACCGGGCATCCGGTGTCGCTGTTACGCTGGCTGAAAGAACACGAACCAGAACGCTACGCGCAAATTGGCTGCGTGATGATGACGCACGACTACCTGCGCTGGTGTTTAACCGGTGTCAAAGGTTGTGAAGAGAGCAATATTTCTGAGTCCAATCTCTACAACATGAGTCTTGGGGAATATGACCCGTGCCTCACCGACTGGCTGGGGATCAGTGAAATCAATCACGCCCTGCCGCCTGTTGTCGGATCTGCCGAAATCTGCGGGGAAATCACCGCTCAGACAGCCGTACTGACCGGTCTGAAAGCGGGTACGCCCGTTGTCGGCGGCCTGTTTGATGTGGTTTCTACCGCACTCTGCGCCGGAATCGAAGACGAATTTACCCTCAATGCGGTGATGGGGACCTGGGCGGTGACCAGCGGCATAACCTGCGGTTTAGGTGGCGGTGAAGCGCATCCGTATGTCTATGGCCGCTACGTTAACGACGGTGAATTTATCGTTCACGAAGCCAGCCCTACCTCTTCCGGCAATCTCGAATGGTTTACCGCGCAGTGGGGAGAAATCTCGTTTGCTGAGATCAACCAGGCTGTTGCCAGCTTACCGAAAGCCGGTGGCGATCTCTTTTTCCTGCCGTTCCTGTACGGCAGCAACGCCGGACTCGAGATGACCAGCGGTTTCTACGGGATGCAGGCCATTCACACCCGCGCACACCTGTTGCAGGCCATTTATGAAGGCGTGGTGTTCAGCCATATGACCCACCTCAACCGGATGCGCGAACGTTTTACTGATGTGCACACCCTGCGCGTGACTGGCGGCCCGGCGCACTCCGATGTCTGGATGCAAATGCTGGCGGACGTTAGCGGCTTACGTATCGAGCTGCCACAGGTGGAAGAAACCGGCTGTTTTGGCGCGGCGCTTGCTGCCCGCGTCGGCACCGGTGTTTATCGCGATTTCAGCGAAGCCCAGCACGATCAACAGCACCCGGTGCGCACCCTGTTACCGGATATGACCGCCCATCAGCTTTACCAACAAAAATACCAACGCTATCAGCACCTCATTGCCGCACTACAGGGCTTTCATGCCCGCGTTAAGGAGAACACATTATGAGCAGACCACTTCTGCAACTGGCCCTCGACCACTCATCACTTGAAGCCGCACAGCGCGACGTTACGCTGTTAAAAGACAGCGTCGATATCGTCGAAGCGGGCACCATTCTCTGTTTAAACGAAGGGCTTGGCGCGGTGAAAACCTTGCGCGAACAGTGCCCGGACAAAATCATCGTTGCTGACTGGAAGGTCGCCGATGCTGGTGAAACGCTCGCGCAACAGGCGTTTGGCGCAGGCGCTAACTGGATGACCATCATCTGCGCTGCGCCGCTCGCGACGGTAGAAAAAGGCCACGCAATGGCGCAACGCTGCGGTGGTGAAATCCAGATAGAGCTTTTTGGTAACTGGACGCTGGACGACGCCCACGACTGGCATCGTATTGGCGTGCGGCAGGCGATTTATCATCGTGGTCGTGACGCGCAGGCCAGCGGGCAACAGTGGGGCGAAGCCGATCTGGCACGCATGAAGGCGCTTTCCGATATCGGCCTTGAGCTTTCCATTACCGGCGGGATTACGCCTGCTGACCTGCCGCTGTTTAAAGATATCCGCGTGAAAGCGTTTATTGCCGGGCGGGCGCTGGCAGGCGCAGCAAATCCGGCACAGGTAGCTGCCGACTTCCATGCGCAAATCGACGCTATCTGGGGAGGCGCACGTGCGTAATCATCCGTTAGGGATTTATGAAAAAGCGCTGGCGAAAGATCTCTCCTGGCCGGAGCGGCTGGTGCTGGCGAAAAGCTGTGGCTTTGATTTTGTCGAAATGTCGGTGGATGAAACTGACGAGCGTCTGTCGCGCCTTGACTGGAGCGCCGCACAAAGGACTTCGCTGGTTGCCGCGATGATCGAAACGGGTGTTGGGATCCCGTCGATGTGCCTGTCCGCACATCGTCGTTTTCCCTTTGGTAGCCGTGACGACGCGGTACGCCAGCGAGCACTGGAGATCATGAGCAAAGCAATTCATCTGGCGCGCGATCTCGGTATTCGCACCATTCAACTGGCGGGCTACGACGTCTATTACGAAGACCATGACGAAGGTACCCGGCAACGTTTTGCTGAAGGGCTGACGTGGGCTGTCGAACAGGCGGCGGCATCACAAGTAATGCTGGCGGTGGAGATTATGGATACCGCGTTTATGAACTCCATCAGCAAATGGAAAAAGTGGGACGAGATACTCGCCTCGCCGTGGTTCACCGTCTACCCGGACGTCGGTAACCTTAGCGCCTGGGGCAATGATGTTCCCGCTGAACTGAAACTGGGCATTGACCGTATCGCCGCCATCCACCTGAAAGATACCCAGCCAGTGACCGAGCATAGCCCCGGACAGTTCCGCGACGTGCCGTTTGGCGAAGGCTGCGTCGATTTCGTTGGTATCTTCAAAACGCTGCATGAACTGAACTATCGCGGATCATTTCTGATTGAGATGTGGACCGAAAAAGCCAAAGAGCCGGTGCTGGAGATTATTCAGGCGCGGCGCTGGATTGAAGCGCGTATGCAGGAGGCAGGTTTTATATGTTAGAGCAACTGAAAGCCGACGTGCTGGCGGCAAATCTGGCGCTTCCCGCTCACCATCTGGTGACGTTTACCTGGGGCAATGTCAGCGCGGTAGACGAAACGCGGCAATGGATGGTAATCAAACCTTCCGGCGTCGAGTACGACGTGATGACCGCCGACGATATGGTGGTGGTTGAGATAGCCAGCGGCAAGGTGGTGGAAGGTAGCAAAAAGCCCTCGTCCGATACGCCAACGCATCTGGCGCTTTACCGTCGCTATGCCGAAATCGGTGGTATTGTGCATACCCACTCGCGCCACGCCACCATCTGGTCGCAGGCCGGGCTGGATCTCCCCGCCTGGGGCACCACTCACGCCGATTATTTCTATGGCGCAATCCCCTGCACGCGACAGATGACCGCAGCGGAGATTAACGGCGAGTATGAATACCAGACCGGCAAAGTGATCATTGAAACCTTCGAAGAACGTGGCAGGAGTCCGGCACAAATCCCGGCGGTACTGGTGCATTCTCACGGCCCGTTCGCCTGGGGAAAAAATGCCGCCGATGCGGTGCATAATGCCGTAGTGCTGGAAGAGTGCGCCTATATGGGCCTGTTCTCGCGCCAGCTTGCACCACAGCTCCCTGCCATGCAAAACGAACTGCTGGATAAGCACTACCTGCGTAAGCATGGGGCCAATGCCTATTACGGGCAGTAATCTCTCACGCCGGGGCTTCATTGCCCCGACACTACGAATTGATATGTTCCTTGCTGTAACGTCGCTTCCACGCAGCTGGCGTTAATCCGGTGTGTTTGCGAAAAATCTGCCGGAAATAGCCAACGTCATTAAACCCGCACAACGCCGCCACTTCCGTGAGCGAG
This sequence comes from Escherichia sp. MOD1-EC5990, assembly GCF_002965285.1. Lineage (NCBI taxonomy): Bacteria > Pseudomonadati > Pseudomonadota > Gammaproteobacteria > Enterobacterales > Enterobacteriaceae > Escherichia > Escherichia sp. MOD1-EC5990. The sequence goes on from NZ_PTRV01000012.1 coordinate 134,187, forward strand.
CGCGCGTCGCTAATTAACAGCTTTTCGGCTTCGCGCACCCGCTGGCGGTGGATTGCTTCTGTTAACGTCAGATGAAACACCCGCCGATAGACGCGCCCAAGATAATCGGCATTGCAGTACAGCTCGCGGGCTAAAAGCGCAGTGGAAAGCGGGCGATGATATTGCGTGCGGATCAGTTTCTGCGCTTTCCAGGCAAGCGTGGTACCTGCGGCATCGGCCTGTTCATCAAGACGCGCGTCACGGGTGAGTTGCTGCAAAATCAGCAGCACAATAAACTCCAGCGCCGGAGTGCGTTGATGCTTTTCCTGTTCGCTTAAGAACTGGCGAAACAGGGCCACCAGCGCCTGCGGATCGGCAACCTTCGTTTGTTGCGGCACGCTAAGATGAGTGAGCCAGCGCGGGTCGCTATCCGGCGCTTTAACCTCAAAATGCAGCCAGTAAAATTTGAGATCGGCGGGAAAATCCTCTACCCCAACATGCTGTCGGTTCGGCCAGAGTAATAAACTCTCTCCCGCATCGACCAGAAATATCCGCTCTTCTTCCTGAATCGCTAATCGACCTTTTTCGACAAAGATAATTTCCCATGACTCCAGCCGCCTTGCCGGATGCCTCCCTACGCCACGGGAAATAAATAATCCACCATTTTGCACTTTAATCGGTAACGTCATGGATAATTCGAGCATTGATATGTAATTTCCCGCTTATTCATTAATGATTAAACACATTACCTTTTGATTATTAATCAAAAACATTAATTTCACCTGATCCAATTCACACTTTTAAATTCAGGTCGGAATCGTCACCTTTTTTTACTCTTTTCTCGCCTTGTTGATATTCCAGATAACGGCGAAATTAATCAGGTCATTGCAATAAAACAAAAAAATGCTCTCTATTTGCGAGGAATATCTATGACCTCTACACCGATTACTACCGCTGATATCGCTAAAGGTAAAATTGACGACGCGTTATCTGTACGGGAAAAAATAGGCTACGGCCTGGGTGACGCTGGCGGCACCGTCATAACCTGCCTGATCATGAACTTTCTCACCTTTTTCTACACCGACGTTTTTGGCTTAACTCCGGCGCTGGTCGGCACGCTGTTTATTGCACTGCGCGTGTTTGATGCCATCTCCGACCCGGTGATGGGCGTCATTGCCGACCGGACGCAAAGTCGCTGGGGGCGCTTTCGTCCGTGGCAGTTGTGGATTGCCATTCCCATCGGCATTATCGGCATCCTGACGTTCACCGTGCCAGATGCCAGCATGGGAGTAAAAATCGCCTGGGCGTTCGGCACTTACCTGCTCCTTTCAGTCGGTTATACCGCCATCAACGTGCCGTACTGCGCGCTGATCAACACCATGACCACCCGCCACAATGAAGTGATCTCCTGCCAGTCCTGGCGATTCGTTCTCTGCGGCGTAGCGGGATTTCTGGTTTCGGTTGGCCTGCCGTGGATGGTAGATCTCTTCGGTCAGGGTAATGCCGCGCGCGGCTATCAACTGGGCGTCGGCGTGCTGTGCGCCATCGCTGTGGTGATGTTCCTGTGCTGTTTCTTCTGGGTTCGTGAACGGGTGCCACTCTCCACAATGGGGAAATTTACCCTGCGCGAACATCTTGCCGGGCTGCGAAACAACGACCAACTGCTGCTGATGCTGGTCATGTCTTTCCTGCTGATTAACGTCTTTAATATTCGCGGCGGTGGGTATATGTACTTCATTACCTACGTCTTACAAGGCAGTACGGGCTACACGTCGCTGTTCTTCACTATGGTCACCTTCGCCTCCATTATCGGCTCGGTGATTGTCAGCCCGTTAACGCGACGTTTCGATACCGTCAAAATTTACTACTACACCAACCTGCTCCTCGCCGCGCTGGCGGTGTTGATGTGGTTCCTGCCTTCTGGCCCGGCTTATCAAACGCTGTGGCTGGCGGTGATCCTTGGTAATGGCGTGATTCTTGGCTTCACATTGCCATTGCACTTCTCATTGATGGCCTTTGCCGATGACTACGGCGAGTGGAAAACCCGCGTACGTTCTTCCGGCATGAACTTCGCCTTCAATCTGTTTTTCATCAAGCTGGCCTGGGCCTCCAGCGCCGGGATCATCAGCCTGCTGTTTATTTTTGTCGCCTACCAGCCAGGCGTGGAAAACCAGACCGCCAGTTCGCTTGGCGGGATCGCGGCGATGGAAACATTGCTGCCTGCGCTGTTCCACCTGCTGCTGGCGATGGCGATCCGCTTTTGCAAACTCAATAACCCTATGATGTCACGCATTGCTAGCGACCTGCGTCAGCGTCATGTACAGCCTTAAGGAGCACAAGATGAACATTTCGGAAGTCGATCTGCATAAACTGACGGTCAGCGATCCGTTCCTCGGTCAGTACCAACAACTGGTCCGCGACGTGGTGATTCCTTATCAGTGGGATGCCTTGAACGATCGTATCCCAGAAGCGGAACCCAGCCATGCGATTGAAAACTTTCGCATTGCCGCAGGACTGCAAGACGGTGAATTTTACGGGATGGTGTTTCAGGACAGCGACGTCGCCAAATGGCTGGAAGCGGTAGCCTGGTCGCTGTGCCAGAAGCCGGATGCCGAACTGGAAAAAACTGCTGACGAGGTAATCGAACTGGTCGCTTCCGCCCAGTGCGAAGATGGCTATCTCAATACTTACTTTACGGTAAAAGCGCCCGAAGAACGCTGGAGCAATCTGGCGGAGTGTCATGAACTTTACTGCGCCGGTCATCTGATTGAAGCCGGAGTCGCCTTCTTCCAGGCCACGGGCAAGCGGCGCTTGCTGGAAGTGGTTTGCCGTCTGGCCGATCATATCGACAGCGTATTTGGTCCAGGTGAAAGTAAGTTACACGGTTATCCTGGTCACCCGGAAATTGAACTGGCACTAATGCGCCTGTATGAAGTGACCGAAGAGCCGCGCTACCTGGCGCTGACGAACTATTTTGTCGAACAGCGTGGTGCGCAACCGCACTATTACGACCAGGAATATGAAAAGCGCGGACAGACCTCGCACTGGCACACCTACGGCCCGGCGTGGATGGTGAAAGACAAAGCCTACAGCCAGGCACATTTGCCCATCGCACAGCAGCAAACCGCCATTGGTCACGCGGTACGTTTTGTCTACCTGATGACCGGCGTCGCGCATCTCGCGCGTTTAAGTCACGATGAAAGCAAGCGTCAGGACTGCCTGCGGCTGTGGAACAATATGGCCCAGCGTCAGTTATATATTACCGGCGGCATTGGCTCACAAAGCAGCGGCGAAGCGTTCAGCAGCGATTACGATCTGCCGAATGACACGGTATACGCCGAAAGCTGTGCTTCCATCGGCCTGATGATGTTCGCCCGGCGAATGCTGGAAATGGAAGGCGACAGTCACTATGCCGATGTGATGGAGCGCGCACTGTACAACACCGTGCTCGGCGGCATGGCGCTGGATGGCAAACATTTCTTCTATGTGAATCCGCTGGAAGTACATCCAAAATCGCTGAAATTCAACCATATCTACGATCACGTTAAGCCGATCCGCCAGCGTTGGTTTGGTTGCGCTTGTTGTCCGCCAAATATCGCCCGCGTGCTAACCTCGATTGGTCATTATCTCTACACGCCGCGTGAAGATGCGTTGTATATCAACATCTACGCAGGAAACAGCATGGAAGTGCCGGTAGAAAATGGCACGCTGCGTCTGCGGGTTAGCGGAAACTATCCGTGGCAGGAACAGGTGACAATTGCGGTTGAATCGCCCCAGCCGGTGCGTCATACGCTGGCTTTACGTCTGCCGGACTGGTGCACACAGCCGCAGATTACATTGAATGGGGAAGAGGTCGAGCAGGATATTCGTAAAGGGTATTTGCACATTACCCGCGAATGGCAGGAGGGCGACACGCTGAATCTGACGTTGCCAATGCCGGTACGTCGCGTTTACGGTAACCCGCTGGTGCGTCACGTCGCCGGAAAAGTGGCGATTCAGCGCGGCCCGCTGGTGTATTGCCTGGAACAGGCCGACAACGGCGAGTCACTGCATAATCTGTGGCTGCCCACCGATGCGCCATTTACGACATTTGAAGGTAAGGGATTGTTCAGCCATAAGATCTTAATCCAGGCACCGGGTTACCGGTATGAACAGAGCTATCCAGAGCAGCAACCGCTGTGGCATTACGACAGCGCGCCAGCCAAACGCCAGCCGCAAACTCTGACATTTATCCCGTGGTTTAGCTGGGCTAACCGGGGTGAAGGCGAAATGCGGATCTGGGTGAATGAGGAAAAGCATTGCCATCCGTAGGTTGGATAAGGCGCTCGCGCCGCATCCAACGTAGGGTGCACATTGCCTGATGCGACGCTTAACGCGTCTTATCAAGCCTGAAGGTCAGTGCGAGAGCGTAGGCCAGCCGCACCGACATCCACCGGTAAATTAAAAACGCCAGCTCACGCCGGTGACAAAGGTAAAACTCTCATTACGATCAATCATCGGGCTGTCGGTAATCTCTTCCGGCAGCTCGCTGTATCCGGCACTCGCCATCAATACGATGTGCTCTCCTATCGGGTATTTTGCCGTCAGGCTGACATAGGGCACCCAGGCATCCTGCGCGGAATAACTTGCCAGACCGCTACGACGGGACTCACTCTCTGAAATGCCATAGTAATAGTCACTGAAATTCTCGTCATAATAGAGAACGCCCAGTGCAGGTGTCAGCGACAGGCGACCTATCTGCATTTTGTGAAATACCGATAGCTCCCCCACCCAGCCGTTGCTGTTATCCAGAACGTCCGCAGCCGCAGAGGCTTTCACGGTTCCCCAACGCTCGTGGTGATACCAGGCAACCCCCGCCATAGCCGTACTATCACGCTTATCAAGCTGTTGCATGGCATGATCGTCATTATCTGCAGGGTCAAATTCCAGCGGCATCCAGGATGCGGTCAGACTAAGTTCATTTTTTTCACTTTGCGACAGAATAAAACCTAACGTGGTCTGACGAACATAAAATGAATCACCTTCATAACTAATCAGCGGAATTGCCTTTGTATTTTCATTATAACCACGATAAGGCGATTCATTATAAGCTGCACCAGCACCAATGGATAATTCAGAAGCAGTTGCGCTTGCCATAAAAGGTAACGCAAATAACGCCACAATATTGCGGTTAATTAACATGTCCGGTATTCCATTTTAAAATAAGATAAAAAAGAGTCGGCATAATAATGCTTACAATTTCTCCGGTGCAAGATTCATATTTATATAGTAATATATAAAATTATATATAATTGGGCTGTTGCGATGACAAAATTACAACTTAAGTACCGGGAGTTAAAAATTATCTCGGTAATCGCTGCCAGTGAAAATATCAGCCATGCCGCGACTGTACTTGGATTCGCACAGGCCAACGTCAGCAAATATCTTGCTGATTTTGAATCAAAAGTAGGTTTAAAAGTCTTTGACCGAACCACCCGGCAGCTGATGCTCACACCTTTTGGTACCGCGCTGTTACCGTACATCAACGACATGCTGGACAGAAACGAGCAACTTAATAATTTTATTGCAGATTATAAGCATGAGAAACGTGGTCGGGTCACCATCTACGCCCCAACCGGCATAATTACCTATTTATCCAAACATGTTATCGATAAAATTAAAGATATCGGTGATATCACCTTATCGCTAAAAACCTGCAATCTTGAGCGTAATGCCTTTTATGAAGGTGTCGAATTTCCCGATGATTGTGATGTTTTAATCAGCTATGCTCCACCAAAAGATGAATCGCTGGTTGCCAGTTTTATTACGCAATATGCCGTAACCGCTTATGCCAGTCAGCGCTATCTTGAGAAACATCCCATTAGCCGTCCTGACGAACTCGAACATCACTCCTGTATTTTGATCGACTCGATGATGATCGACGACGCGAATATCTGGCGCTTCAACGTCGCCGGGAGTAAAGAGGTGCGGGATTATCGCGTGAAGGGAAATTACGTTTGCGACAACACGCAATCGGCGCTGGAGCTGGCACGAAATCACCTGGGGATTGTGTTTGCGCCAGACAAAAGTGTGCAGAGCGACCTGCAAGACGGCACGCTGGTGCCCTGCTTTCAGCAACCGTATGAATGGTGGCTGGATCTGGTGGCTATCTTCCGTAAACGGGAATACCAGCCCTGGCGGGTCCAGTATGTGCTGGATGAAATGCTGCGTGAAATTCGCCACCAGCTTGCTCAGTCGCAGCAACTGCGGCCTGAACAAGCGGCGGAAAGCGAAGATTAATGATCGAGATAAAGGTAATGCACCCAACTGGTCATGCGTAACAGCACTTTGCGCATCACCGAGACATGGCTGAAATGATCAGAGTAAACCGCCACCTGGGCGTAAATACCGTCTGGTAAAGCGCTCAACTCAGTGTGCTCATCCAGTTCAATGGTCGCTATAACGCCATCTGAACCCGGTGCTGTGTTTAACGTCTGTAAGGTGCCGGTCGACTGATAAGCTCCGCCGGGAACAGCTGGACTAATGGCTGCCAGCTTACCGCTGAATACCTTACCTGGCAGAGCATTAAACACCACTTCCGCATCATCGCCGGGAGCCAGTCGCAGCAAGGAGTTCTGACGGAACTGCGCCACAATTTGTCGTTTCTGATCGGGTATAAACACCATCACAGGACGTAGCGGCAGCGATGCGGCATAGGTACCCGGACGAATCAGCACTTGGGTCACATAACCATCGCTCGGCGCACGCACTATCGTCTGCTCAAGGTTATATTTTGCTTCCGCGAGCTGCGCTTTCAGGCTGGCGATTTGAGAATGTTCACCCAACACCAGGCTATCCAGCTGGCTCTGGATCTGTTTTTGTTCCGCCGCCGATGACTTTACGGAGGCTTCCTGCGCCAGATAATTTTGCCGCGCCACATCAATATCGCGTTCTGAAAACGGGTTTACTTTCGCCTGGCTGCCGCGTGCGTAACGCTGGTACTCTTTAGCGAATTTATCCCGCGTGGCCTTTGCCTGCTGAGTATTCGCCGCCATCTCATCTAACTCTGCGCCCAACGCCCGCTGTTTATGTTCTGCGGTAACGATATCCGCCATCAGCCGATCCACCCGCGCCTGATAACGCGTCGGGTCCAGTCGAAATAGCACCTCACCTTTTTTAATCAGCGTATTTTTCTTGTCCGTCACTTCGATCACCACGCCTGTCACCTGCGGGACAACAGGAATAGAAATAACCGCTTTTTGCGCTTTAAAGGTATACGGATGGTTATAGTTCATTAACAGAATTAGACCGCTGACAATAAATATGCCACCCAGGGCCGCGGTGGGAATGGTCCATTTATTTACAGGAATTTTGAAGATCTTAAACATTGCCCATGCGAAAGCCACATAGGTCAAAATAATCAGTAAATCCATAAGTATTACTCGGCAGAAGAGGATTTGATGTCGGCGAGCTGTTTCTCCAGCCCGGCAATACGCTGTTGTAGTTGCACAACGGAGGAGTCATAGTTTTGCATTCCCCATCCCCGCTCCGGGCGGTAAAGCGTGGCCCAAATCCACAAAAATGGCCAGATAACATGCAGCGTAAAAAGACTCACCCAACCAGCAACATGAATGGCGTCGGCATGAGGATGATTACGTTTTTTAGCAATCAGGTAGGGAATATCATGTAAAATAATAATCCCATAGAATATCACCAGAAATACAAAAATAAGCACTCCCAGTGCAAAATAGTCCAGGAACATATTTCCCTCAGAGAATATAAAAAAGAACAATTAACGCATATTATGAAATGCCATGATGCAGTGCAATTTCCTTATTTATATAACGACATATTGTTTTTTATATACTTTCTGAAGTGTGCTACCTGGCTTTTCAACAGGTCGAGGTTTATCATATTGAAATAATGGAACTATTGACCAAACTAATGAATAACCCCAGTAAAACATCCACAGTACAGATAAAGCGTATTAAACCTTCAATTATCTACCGTTTATTGCTGATTGGCCTCGGAACACCAATGGTGATTTACGGTCTGGTTTGCGGCGTTTTAGGCATGTTTGGCTACGATCTGGTGAGATGGAACGACACCGTGATCCACGGCCTGCTGGCCCTGCCTGCGGGATTGCTTGCAGGCCTGTCAGTCAGTGTGTTCCTCACCGTGGTGATTGGCACCATCGCTTGTTTTGGTCTGTGGCTGTACAGCCTGGTCCGCCCGCTCACCATCGAAACGCGAGATTAAACGCCCGGCAATACACGCCGGGCAGCTTCCGCCAGAAACGCACTTCTGTTGGCGTAGTCTGGGTTATTGCGCATGTAGGTTTAAAACGCAAATTGTAACAACGTGCGCTTTGTTTATGCCGGATGCGGCGTGAACGCCTTATCCGGCCTACGGTCAGGAGTCAGGCGTAAATATATGCCCCCCCAGGCATGATAAGACGCGAAAGCGTCGCATCAGGCAATGACCTCCCGATGCGACCAGCTTCTTACATCAGAACAGCCCCAATGGTTTATCCGAGTAGCTCACCAGCAAGCACTTGGTTTGCTGATAATGCTCCAGCATCATCTTATGGGTTTCGCGCCCGATGCCCGACTGCTTATAGCCGCCAAATGCTGCGTGTGCCGGGTAGGCATGATAACAGTTGGTCCATACGCGTCCGGCCTGAATGCCGCGCCCCATCTTATAGGCCAGATTGCCGTTACGACTCCAGACACCTGCGCCCAGACCATATTGCGTGTCGTTCGCCAGCTCCAGCGCCTCGTCCATCGTTTTGAAGGTGGTTACCGCCAGCACCGGGCCAAAAATTTCTTCCTGGAAAACGCGCATATTGTTCTGACCAAACAGAATCGTCGGTTCGAGGTAGTAGCCGTCTTTCAGTTCGCCTTCCAGCAGCTTGCGCCGCCCGCCGGTGAGCACGTCTGCGCCCTCTTTTTTACCAATATCAATGTAGTTGAGGATGGTTTCCAATTGCCCGTGAGAAACCTGCGCCCCCATTTGCGTCACGCTGTCGAGCGGGTTACCGCTACGAATGCTTTCGACACGGCGGATGGCGCGTTCCATAAAGCGTTCGTAGATAGACTCCTGCACTAAGGCACGACTTGGACAGGTGCAAACTTCGCCCTGGTTAAAAGCAAACAGTGCAAAGCCTTCCAGCGCTTTATCGAAAAAGGCATCTTCTTCATCCATCACATCAGCAAAGAAGATATTTGGCGACTTGCCGCCCAGTTCCAGGGTTACCGGAATAATATTTTGCGTGGCGTACTGCATAATTTGTTGGCCCACTTCCGTTGAGCCGGTAAACGCCACTTTGGCGATGCGTTTCGAGGTCGCCAGATATTCGCCAATTTCCCCACCAGCGCCGTTAACCACGTTCACCACGCCCGGCGGCAGTAAATCACCAACGATTTCCATTAGCAGCAGTACAGAAAGCGGGGTAAGACGTGCGGGTTTCAGCACCACACAGTTGCCCGCCGCCAGCGCGGGAGCCATTTTCCAGCTCGCCATCAACAGCGGGAAGTTCCACGGGATAATCTGCCCCACCACGCCTAACGGTTCGTGGAAGTGATAAGCCACGGTTTCGCTATCCACTTCGCTAATACCGCCTTCCTGCGCCCGAATACACGAGGCGAAATAGCGGAAGTGGTCAATCGCCAGCGGTACATCAGCAGCACTGGTTTCGCGAATGGGTTTGCCGTTATCCCAGGTTTCAGCCGTCGCTAAAAGTTCGAGGTTCTGCTCCATTCGATCGGCAATCTTAAACAGAATCGCCGCGCGATCCTGCACCGAAGTATGCGCCCATTTATCTTTCACTTTATGCGCAGCATCCAGCGCCAGATCGATATCTCGTTTGCCCGAAGACGCCACTTCGCACAGTAGCTGCCCGGTCACCGGCGTCAGGTTCTGGTAATACTCGCCGTCGGCAGGGGCTACCCATTCGCCGCCAATAAAGTTGTCGTAGCGGGCTTTTAACTTGAGGGGGAAGCCATACTCGCCGGGCTTAATCTGTGCTGAAGGGGGATTGTTGGTCATGATCGTCTCCTTGCGGTGTGAGGTATAACAAGGGTAGACGTGACTGGCGAAATCTTCGCCAGCTGGTGATAGCTTTACGACGGCTATCACGAATTTACGGGCAAGGATTACAGAGATAACTAAAACTCTCTCAAAAATCGCAAATTTTGAGAGAGTTGAAAAAATGGCTGACAATTAGCCAGCCATTATGGGAATGATGATTACATCGCCGCGCGATAAATCGCCACAATTTCTTCGTGAGTTGCCTGAATCGGGTTAGTAAAGCCGCAGGCATCTTTCAGGGCATTGGTCGCCAGTACCGCGAAATCTTCTTCTTTCACGTTCAGGTCACGCAAGCCTGCCGGGATATTCACTTTCTTCGCCAGTTCACGGATGGCATTGATGCAGGCTTCTGCACCTTCCGCATCGTTTTTACCTGTCACGTTAACACCCATCGCAGCAGCGCAGTCACGCAAACGTGCAGCAGCGACTTTGCTGTTGAACACCTGAACGTGTGGCAGCAGAACAGCATTACATACACCGTGTGGCAGGTTGTAGAAACCGCCCAGCTGGTGCGCCATCGCATGAACATAACCCAGAGACGCATTGTTGAACGCCATACCCGCGAGGAACTGAGCGTAAGCCATTGCTTCGCGCGCTTTCTCATTGCTGCCATCTTCAACGGCTAAGGGCAGGTTTTCAGCAATCATAGTCACCGCTTTCAGTGCGCAAGCGTCGGTGATCGGCGTGGCGGCAATAGACACATACGCTTCGATAGCGTGCGTTAAGGCATCCATACCCGTTGCAGCGGTCAGTGACTTCGGCATACCGATCATCAGCGAGGAGTCATTGACAGAAAGCAGCGGAGTGACGTGCTTATCCACAATCGCCATTTTGATGTGACGTGCTTCATCGGTGATGATGCAAAAACGGGTCATTTCTGATGCCGTACCCGCCGTGGTGTTGATGGCGATCATCGGCAACTGCGGTTTTGCAGAGCGGTCAACGCCTTCATAATCGCGGATGTCACCGCCGTTGGCTGCAACCAGCGCAATACCTTTTGCACAGTCGTGCGGAGAACCACCGCCCAGGGAGATTACGCTATCGCAATTATTTTCTTTAAGTAATTTCAAACCTGCAGCGACGTTTTCCGTGGTGGGGTTAGGTTGGGTGCCATCATAAATAACGCTAAAAATATTGCGTTCTTCCAGTGCTTTTTGCACATCACCCGCCATACCCAATTTCGTTAACATATTGTCGGTGACAATTAAGGTACGGGTAAATCCATAATCTGCCATCATATTCATTGCATCATTCAATGAATCAGCACCAATAACATTCACGGAAGGAATAAAAAAGGTTGAAGCTGCCATAACACACTCCTGAAAGTGTAAAAAAGGGCGGGCAGCTTACTGAGGATTTTCATTTGAAAATATGATCAACATTACCGTTTATTAAAATATTTTTAATAAAAAGCACGTTACATTCATCAAATAACGTGCTTCCTTAACATTAATAAGAACTTTGTATTAATTCATATTTATTATGAATTAATCGTTCCCTTATTTTTCGGGAAATAATAATGCGTCGCGCAATAAATGATCATTTCCACGGCGACGCGTAAAGCCAATACGGTCAAAATATTCCAGAATTTGAATTGCCAGCTTTCGGCCTACACCTAAGCGATCGCGGAAATCCGCCGCGCAGGTTGAACCACATTCCTGATCGAGATCGCGGATCATATTGGCAAACTCGACAATCCGATCGTTACGGTAATAACGATCTTTAACGATCGCGGTAATTATCCCCTGTTGGGCCGCCTGGCGTAGCGTCAAACGCATTGCCTGCTCGTCGGTTCCCGTCTCTTTTGCCAGGTCACGCACCCACCACGGCTCGTCACCAAACAGCGGCTCCGCTTTTTGCCAGATAGCCTGCTGCTCTTCGCTGAATCCCGCTTTATGATCCGGCAGATGCAGCCAACCGTGATGACTGAGGATGTCGCCGCTTTCGCGCATCTTTTCAATCAGCAACAGCACCAGCGCTTCATCTTCCATTGGCAACGCCATGCGCCGCAGACGCTCGCGCCCAGGACCTGGTTCATCGCGATGCTGCTCATGATAAGTCGCCAGGGTATCGAGAATTTTACGCTGCCAACGAGCGGCAACCGGCGCATTCAACAAGCTATAACCGGCCTGAATATAGCCCGGTTGCTGCAGCAGTTCACGCATCCCTTCGCCGTTGAGCTGGCGCGCCCAGGCGAAATCAGCAAGGTTAACCGCTCCGCGTTCCAGATGAATAGCTAACGCATCGGCATCGCTCTGCGCCTGTGCAAGAGACGCCAGCCATTGCAGATATTCCGGCTTACGTTTACCGCGACGCGGCGGGTTAAGCATCACCACGCGCGCCCCCGCCAGCGTGTTGCGGGCCGAGATATCGCGTAGCACTAAGCGATCGTTATCTGCCAGCCACAGCGGCGTGTCGAACACCAACTCGGCAAGGTTATCTTCCAGCAGCGAAACGCGTCCCGTGACGTGGCTGGCGGCGTGGTGAATATGCAGCGGCTGCCACTGGGTCAGCGGTGTATGGGTTTGAAGCTCGACAATCACCCGTGTGAACGGCTCCGGCGGCGCATCGGCAAGCAGCCAGTCGCCACGGTTAATCTGCTCTTTTTCCGCATCACCCGCGATGTTAAGCGCGATACGCTGCCCGGCATGGGCAGTTTCTGTTGGCTGATTTTGCGCATGTAGCGCACGCACGCGCATCGGTTTATTTACACCAGTCAGCCAGAGTGAATCGCCTACCTTCACTTCCCCACTTAACGCCGTACCGGTGACGACCAGCCCGGCACCTTTTACGGTAAAAGCACGGTCGATAGCGAGGCGGAAGCTATGTTGGCTGGCGTGTTCACGTTCTGGTAACTGAAGCAGATGCTCGCGCAGGGCATCAATTCCCCGGCCTTCGGTTGCTGCGGTGATAAACAGTTTTGCCTCAGCAAAACCGTATTCCCGCAGCACCTCCTTTACCTGGCGTTCAACCTCATCAACACGCGCTTCGTCCACGCGATCGGCTTTGGTCAGCGCCACTGTCAGCATCGGGTTACCGGTCAGCTGCAAAATCGCCAGATGCTCACGAGTCTGTGCCATCACGCCGTCATCGCACGCCACCACCAACAGCGCGTGATCGATTCCCCCGACGCCCGCCAGCATGTTGGAAAGAAATTTTTCATGGCCGGGAACGTCGATAAAACCAGGCACGCGACCATCTGACTGCGGCCAGTAGGCATAGCCGAGATCGATGGTCATACCGCGCTTTTTTTCTTCCGGCAGACGGTCGGCATTTACGCCAGTAATCGCCTGCAATAAGGTTGTTTTGCCGTGGTCAACGTGTCCGGCAGTCGCAATAATCATTTCAACAACATCTCCAAAAACCGTTGCTCATCTTCAAGGCAGCGTAAATCCAGCCACAATCGTCCGTCATAAATACGACCAATCACCGGCACTGGCAATTCACGCCAGCGGGCGGCTAATGACTCAAGGTGGCTACCGCGTCCATCATGGGGTGTAAACGTTAATGCCGCGCTCGGCAGGCGATCAACCGGCAGCGAACCACTGCCAATCTGCGAAAGACATGGCATAACCTGTACCGCGAACTCCGCGCCGTAATGTGCGGCAAGGGGGGCCTGTAAACGTTGTGCCTGGATTTGAATGACCTCTGCGCTGCGGGTAAGCAGACGCAGGGTCGGTAATTTTTCACTCAGCGCCTCAGGGTGTAAATAAAGACGCAACGTGGCTTCCAGCGCCGCGAGGGTCATTTTATCCGCGCGTAATGCACGCTTCAGTGGATGGCTTTGCAGGCGGGCGATCATCTCTTTTTTACCAACAATAATTCCTGCCTGCGGCCCGCCTAACAGCTTGTCGCCGGAGAAGCTCACCAGACTGACGCCCGCCGCAATCAACTCCTGCGGCATTGGCTCTTTCGGCAAACCGTACTGGCTAAGATCGACTAGCGAGCCACTGCCTAAATCCGTCACCACTGGAACATCCAGCTCTTTGCCGAGCGCCACCAGTTCAGCTTCATCTATCGCTTTGGTGAACCCCTGAATGCTGTAGTTACTGGTATGTACTTTCATCAACAGAGCGGTATTTTCATTCACCGCCTGGCGATAATCATTAGCGTGCGTGCGATTGGTGGTCCCCACTTCGTGTAGGGTGCAGCCTGCCTGACGCATGACATCAGGAATACGAAACGCGCCGCCAATCTCCACCAGTTCGCCGCGAGATACCACCACCTCTTTCCCACTGGCAGTGGCCGCCAACATCAACAATACCGCCGCCGCATTGTTATTAACGATACAGGCATCTTCCGCCCCCGTAATGCGGCACAGCAGCTGTGCCAGCGCCCGATCGCGATGTCCGCGTCCGGCGTCGTCCAGATCGTACTCGAGGGTCACTGGCGAACGCATAGCCTGCGCAACGGCTTCCACCGCGGCTTCTGCCTGTAAAGCTCGCCCAAGATTGGTATGCAGCACGGTTCCCGTCAGGTTGATCACCGGACGCAGCGCGCTCTGCGCCTCCTTCGTCAGCCGGGCATCGACTTCTTGCGCCCAGTTTTCACACCATGCGGGCAGCGTCTGGTTGTCACGAATCACTTCTCGCGCTTCGTCAAGCATCTGACGCAGCAACTCCACCACGCGGGTGTGACCATAGGTATCACGCAAAGAAAGGAAAGAGCTATCGCGCAATAAGCGATCAATAGCCGGAAGTTGACTATAGAGGGAACGCGTTTCGGTTGTCATAGGAAACCTGGTTGATCAAGGCCCTCTCACACGGAGAAGGGCGTTTAACATAACCACGGATTGTAACGTGAGATGGGTCAGGAGGACATATCGCGCATCAAGCCTTTGGCGGTTCGGTGCGGGCAAAACTTTCGCGGCTAAACAGGTTTTCGACCAGTTTGACTAAGTGTGGGCGGTCGACACACCAGCCTGGCGCAACGCGGCGGAAATTGAGATATCCGACGGCACAGGCAATGGCGATAGTCGCCAGGTTGACCATATCGGTTTTGAGCGTGCCATCGACCAGATATCCTTCCAGCACATCCAGACTGCGGTTGATTTTCTCCCGCTGGCGTAACAATTCATCTTCAGACTGCTGCGCCGCCGGACGTGCCTGTTCACGCACCGATACCAGCCCGGCATCCATAATGCCATCCGCCAGCGCCTCAATTTTGCGCACTCGCAACGACTCCAGCGGATCGCGCGGCAACATCGCCGGAGCGACATTCATTAATTCAATATATTCAGCGATGATCGGCGAATCAAACCAACATTCGCCCTCTTCAGTCACCAGCACCGGCACTTTCCCTAACGGGTTAAATTGCGCCACGCCGTTGTCCGCGTTATAGGGCAGTTCATTAATAAATTCGAAAGTTATGCCCTTTTCTAACAACAGAATAGAAAGTTTGCGTACAAACGGGCTGGTGTAGCTACCGACGAGTTTCATGCCGAGTCCTTTGTGCGAGGAAAAATATCAGTATGGCCTGGTGATGGGAAAAAGGGCAGAAAATGTTGATGGTTTGTTACCTCCCAATAAATCACATATTTATCATGGTGATATAAATATTTTCCTAATTGTTCTTATCTGACAGATATCTCACTTAAGGCTTTCTTATAAATCTGTAGGGTTTCGCCTGTCAGCAGACAAATAACCCGATAAAACAAGGATGAGCAGATGAGCGGAAAACCGGCGGCGCGTCAGGGCGACATGACGCAGTATGGCGGTAGCATTGTTCAGGGTTCAGCCGGGGTACGTATTGGTGCCCCCACCAGCGTGGCCTGTTCGGTGTGCCCCGGCGGGGTGACGTCCGGTCATCCGGTCAATCCGTTGCTCGGTGCAAAGGTCCTTCCCGGCGAAACCGACCTTGCCCTGCCCGGCCCGCTGCCGTTCATCCTCTCCCGCACCTACAGCAGTTACCGGACAAAAACGCCCGCGCCGGTGGGGAGCCTCGGCCCCGGCTGGAAAATGCCTGCGGATATCCGCTTACAGCTGCGCGATAACACTCTGATACTCAGTGATAACGGCGGCAGAAGCCTGTATTTTGAGCACCTGTTTCCCGGTGAGGACGGTTACAGCCGCAGCGAGTCACTCTGGCTGGTGCGCGGCGGCGTCCTGAGACTGGATGAAGGTCACCGGCTGGCCGCACTCTGGCTGGCGCTGCCGGAAGAGCTTCGCCTGAGTCCGCATCGTTATCTGGCGACGAACAGTCCGCAGGGGCCGTGGTGGGTACTCGGCTGGTGTGAGCGGGTGCCGGAGGCGGATGAGGTGCTGCCCGCGCCGCTGCCGCCGTACCGGGTACTGACCGGGCTGGTGGACCGCTTCGGGCGCACACAGACGTTTCACCGCGAAGCCGCCGGTGAATTCAGCGGCGAAATCACCGGCGTGACGGATGGTGCCGGGCGTCACTTCCGGCTGGCACTGACCACGCAGGCGCAGCGGGCAGAAGAGGCCCGGCAGAAGGCCTCTTCCGGCGGGACGGAACAGTCCGCTTTTC
>NZ_PTRV01000013.1:0-139213 GCF_002965285.1 Escherichia sp. MOD1-EC5990
CTATTAATATTTTGACGAATGATAAGGTATTCAAGGCAGGGTTAAGACGTAAGATGCGAAAAGCAGCCATGGACAGAAAGTATCTGGCGTCAGTCCTTTCGGAGAGCGGGCTTTCGTAATCTTGCTCTGGGTGTTTATATTAAATTAGCACTCCCCTTAATTATCATAAATACAAAGAGGTGAAAACATGTGGGGGTATTTTTTGTTAAATAACACTATGGTGAATTAATAACATGCTGTCAGTGATACGCATATTTTATCTAACAAAGCTTTAGTAAAATTCCGCGGAGTAAGAAGATTCCGCCAAAGATTCCATATAATATTAAGGTTGTTATGAATAAAGGTAATAGATTACAACAATTAGAAGATATGTGTCGTGATATTATTAAAATTAATATGTGGTATGAACTCCCCGATTATGTATTTTTTTCAATATCTGACACCATCGATGGGACGAATGATGAATTTGCAATAAATGTGTATAAAAATATCGATAAAAGTCTTCTTGAAATATTATTGCATCCATCTGTTTTACTGTCAGTTGTTGAGTCCTTACAAAGTAATACTATAGCTGAGTATATCGTGAAATTGTCTGAAATAGAGATGAATTATGACGACTTGCTAATATCGGATGTTAAATCATGTCTTTTTATCAACTATGGATTCAATAACAGTGAATCGGTTGCGCTATTTAATAAGATTTACCGCGAATTAAAAGATATTGTACAATCATCAAGAGTACATATAGATCATGAGAAAGATATTTTTGATGGCCTTAATCAAATCTTGGCTTTTTCCGATAATAATAAACATGAGTATTTTTTATATATAAAGGCATATTGGCTCAGTTTATACTTTTGTGAAATTTCACAGAACGTGAGAGAAAGAGATAAGTTGTCAATTTATTATAATGAATTTTCTGTCCGATTTCCTAATGTTGTCCTATATCCGTCATGCTACAAATTGTAAGGCTTGGCACCTGAAATTCATTGTTAATTCGAGACGCTTGATTGTCCACTATATCAAAACAGTCATACCTCGGAATTTTCTCACATTAGTCCATACGGTATTCAATTTTCGCAACTGCGCCCTGAAATAAAAAACTGCAAAACTGCTTTTTCTTGACCTGTCCCAATCACGCAAGACTACTTTTAGTAGAGATCTCTAGCCATATCGATTTTAGTGCCGCCCGCGCATTTTATACAAAACAGGGCTTTATCAATGAGGCGATAATACGCAATTACTATGATGTTGGTGAGGATAAATTAATCTTCACTAAAAATATGCAATCGTGAGATAAAATATGCTTTTAACTCATATTGAAACATTGCTTAAGCAACTTGGTTGCTGCATATGATTCTTTAGCCCGCGGTGACTCGCTTGCCGCGGGTAACAAACGTGCCAGCACCTAAATGATGTAGTGTATTGAGTTTATCATCATCAAACTGCCAGCGGCCTTCGACAAATACCCGTGCGTCTGCCGCTGCTGATACTACCTCGCCAAACAGTGTGTCGTATTTTTGTTGCGCAGAAGTCGCAGGTAGCAGGCGACACTCCATCCATGCCAGACATTTTTCCTCGACCAGAGGCAAACCAAGTACCGGGCCTCTCACAACCTGAATGCCATAGCAATTAAATTTATCTTCTTCACGCCCAGATACACTTCCCACTGCCCACGTCCAGTTAGTTGCTGCAACGCCTGGGATAACGATGCCAAACTTACCGTTACGTTCAATCAACTCCCTGGTCCATGTCGATTTATCTACCACAATCGCTATGCGTGGCGGTTCAAACTCCACCGGCATCGACCAGGCTGCAGCCATAATGTTACGCCGCTGGGATTGCTCATCGAAACTGGTGATCAAGACAGTTGGGCCATGATTTAACAGACGGCTGGCATGGTGTAATTCGACGGGGATGAATCGGCTCACGATATCGCCTCGCTATGAAGGGTGTTTTAAAAGCGTAGCTCGTAACGCAATAAGTAACGAAATTAACGGGATTGGCGATTTGCGACGTGATGCATGTCCGCGATCGCACAAAATAGCCGGTGCGGCGTCTATTCCAGGTTATAAATTGAGAAAACCACAAACGGAAACGCCTGATGACGCCCATTCTGAATCATTATTTTGCCCGCATTAACTGGTCGGGAGCTGCTGCGGTCAATATCGATACGCTTCGTGCATTACACCTGAAACACAATTGCACCATTCCGTTTGAAAACCTCGACGTTTTGCTGCCGAGGGAAATACAGCTTGATGATCAATCGCTGGAAGAGAAACTGGTGACAGCCCATCGTGGCGGTTACTGTTTTGAGCAGAATGGCGTGTTTGAGCGGGTGTTACGCGAGCTGGGGTTTAACGTTCGCAGCTTGTTAGGGCGCGTAGTGTTATCAAATCCGCCAGCATTACCGCCGCGCACCCATCGTTTGTTGTTGGTGGAACTGGAAGGGGAAAAATGGATTGCTGATGTCGGTTTCGGTGGACAGACGCTAACCGCGCCGATTCGTTTAGTTCCCGATCTCGTGCAGATCACGCCACACGGAGAGTATCGGTTGTTACAGGAGGGTGATGATTGGGTGTTGCAGTTTAATCATCATCAGCACTGGCAGTCGATGTACCGTTTTGATCTCTGTGAACAACAACAAAGTGATTATGTGATGGGGAATTTCTGGTCGGCGCACTGGCCGCAATCGCATTTTCGCCATCATTTGCTGATGTGCCGCCATTTGCCGGACGGTGGCAAACTGACACTGACCAATTTTCATTTCACCCATTATGAAAATGGACATGCAGTGGAGCAGCGAAATCTACCGGATGTGGCGTCGTTATATGCCGTGATGCAGGAGCAGTTTGGTCTGGGCGTAGATGACGCAAAGCATGGCTTTACTGTGGATGAACTGGCGTTGGTGATGGCGGCGTTTGATACGCATCCGGAGGCGGGGAAATAGTTTGTGCCAGGGGCCGGATGCGGCGTAAACGCCTACAACCGGCCCACATTAGCCCGGTTGTAGGCCTGATAAGCGAAGCGCATCAGGCAACGGTATCAAAAATCAATGGCCCATTCAGCATGGAAAAGAATCACCGCTGTGCCAGAAATGGTGACTTTCTCCGGTTGGTTATCTCGAATTGTCACCGTCACATCAATCACGCCGTCACGCCCCAGTGCGCGCCCCTGATGGCCTTTAACACGCAACACGCTGCCATCGTGGGGTAGTAAGTTGTGATGTACCAACCATGCGCCCATCGGGCCATTGGCATTCCCGGTCACCGGATCTTCCACAATACCAATCGCAGGTGAGAACATGCGACCATCAGTTTCATTTTTGCCAGGGCGGATCTGGAACGGGAAAAAACCATTGCAGCCAATCTGCTTGCTGATTGCGGTCAGCGCAGCAAGGTCAGGCGAAAGAGCGTCGATATCTACTTCTGGTTTCAACGGGATCATCACTTTTGAGTGTCCTGTGGTTGCCACCTGAATTGGCAAGCCTGGCAGAATATCGTCTTCAGTGAGATGAAGCGCGTTGATAATCGCCGCACGTGTTTCACCTTCCAGCGGTGGCTCAAAGCCCGGCGTACCTTGTTCCAGCGAAATACGATAATCATCGTTATGCTTTTCGATAGTCACGCGATGTTTTCCTGCCAGCGACGTTTGCCAGACCGTGCAATTTCCCAAACCTAATACCTTTGCACGTACATAGTGCGCAGCCACCGTTGCGTGACCGCAAATTGGCACTTCAACCGTTGGCGTAAAGTATCGAACGTGTACATCGCTGTCGTCGCTGTGCAGCAGAAAAGCAGTTTCCGAATGACCTAATTCGCGGGCGATAAGCTGCATTTGCGCTTCGCTAAGTTTATCGGCGGGAAAAACAACACCGGCAGAATTGCCGCGAAACGGTTGTGAGGTAAAAGCATCGACGTGGTACACCTGCGGTTTCATTAACGTTCTCCTGTGGCTGGAGAACTATCATAGCCTGCAAGTGGCCGGAGAGCGAAGGGCTATCCGGCCAGGGTGAAAATTATCGCCTCGAACGCACAATCTGATACCGACGAGTAAAGTACTCAAAAGGCGCGCTCCACACATGCACCAGTCGGGTGAACGGAAAGAGCAGGAAGATGGTCATTCCCAATACCAGATGCAGGCGGAAAACGAACGCTACGCCGTTAAGCATTTCTGACGATCCTCCACGGAAAGTGACGATACTTTGCGCCCAACCCACCAGTTTCATCATTTCGCTACCATCAGGATACTGTGCTGAAAACGGTATGGTACTTAGCCCCAACAAACATTGGATCAGCAATATGCTCATGATGATGATATCCGGCGTGGTGGAAGTGGCACGCACGCGCTGATTTGTCAGCCTGCGCCACAGCAGTCCTGCGCCGCCAATCAACGTCAACACGCCGCAAATACCGCCGAGCACCATCGCCATCAGTTGTTTCGCTGCCACTGGTAAAAACCACGCGTACATCCAGTGCGGTGTTAACATGCCGAACAGATGACCGAAGAAGATCCCCAGAATGCCGATATGGAACAGATTCGACCATATCACCATCCCGCGTTTATCGAGCATCTGGCTCGAGGAGGCGCGCCAGGTGTACTGCCCGTAGTCATAGCGCAGCCAGCTGCCAAGGAAAAACACCGTCGCACAAATGTATGGGTAGATATCGTAAAAAAAGACGTTCAGATACTGAATCATTTCCCACCTCCCGCACTGATGTCGACGTACTGCGGCGCGACATCCTGGCTAAAGCGTCGCTGATATTGATTAAGCGGCGAGCTGTCACACGCCGTGGCGTTATCTTCAATAAACTTCACCTGTTCTTCTTCCCACACCGCATCCAGCGCCTCGCGGGTGTCGTCACGCTCTTCACTACGAATTTGTTTTGTGACACTGTCACTTGACAGGGGACTTCCTGCCAGTTGCAAAAGGGCGTCAAATAACGCGTACCACGGTGTCTCGCGTTGTTTTAAGCGTCCGCCAAGCAGGGCGAGGATCGGCGCAACGTTGAGTAATCCTTCTTTTGCCTGATCGTCCGGCAGCACACTTAAGTACTCCAGGTACAGCGGCAGATAATCGGGCAGTTCCCGACAATCCAGTTGCAGACCGACCTTTTCATACTCCGCCAGCAGGTCCACCATTGCCTGGCCTCGATCGCGGGATTCGGCATGAACATGTTCGAACAGCAGCAGCGACGTGGTGCGCCCGCGGTCGAACACTTCACACCATTCGGCCTGTTTATCCAGCAGCGGCGCGTTGAGCAGGTCGAGTGCAAAATCGGTGAGCATCGACGCGTCGCGGCGGATTAATGCCAGTGCGTCGTCCTTACACTCCCACAACAGCTCGTCCGGGTACTCCATCAACAGGCCGATCACTTTGAGGATCTGCATTATTCTCCCTCCGCTTTATCGCGCACTTCGGTAATGTTGATGGCATCGATACGGCTACTGTTGAACAGGTTGAATTTGCTGTCTGAGCCGTGGCAACCGTCGCCAAAGCTGAAGCCGCAGCCGTTGCGTTCTGCGAAGGCATCGCCCGCCATTTCCCGATGACTGGTTGGAATGACAAAACGATCTTCATAGTTGGCGATGGCAAGGTAGCGATACATCTCTTCGACCTGGGCGACGCTCAGGCCTACTTCGTCGATAGCACGGGTATCAGTCACGCCCTCCACCGTTTGTGAACGCATATAGTGGCGCATCGCGATCATCCGTTTTAGCGCCCGGAGCACCGGACCGGTATCGCCCGCACTCAACATATTGGCGAGATATTGCACCGGTATACGTAGGCTTTCGATAGCGGGAAGCACACCTTCGCTTTTTGGCAGGCCGCCCGCATCGGCGTAAGACTGAATTGGTGACAGCGGCGGTACGTACCAGACCATCGGCAGGGTGCGATATTCAGGGTGCAGCGGTAGCGCCAGTTTCCAGTCCATCGCCATTTTGTAGACTGGCGAACGCTGGGCAGCTTCAATTACGTTTTGTGGAATACCTTGTTTCAGGGCTTCTTCGATCACCGAGGGATCGTGCGGATCGAGGAACACTTCGCACTGGCGATCATAGAGATCAACCTCGCGTTCGGTGCTCGCCGCTTCCTCGATGCGGTCGGCGTCGTAAAGCAGCACGCCCAGATACCGGATGCGACCCACGCAGGTTTCTGAGCAAACGGTCGGTTGACCGGACTCAATTCGCGGATAACAGAAGATGCATTTTTCTGACTTACCGCTTTTCCAGTTGAAGTAGATTTTTTTGTACGGACAACCGCTAATGCACAAACGCCAGCCACGGCATTTGTCCTGATCGATGAGCACAATACCGTCTTCTTCGCGTTTGTAGATCGCGCCGCTGGGGCAGGTCGCCACACAGCTGGGGTTGAGGCAGTGTTCGCACAGGCGCGGCAGGTACATCATGAACGTGTTTTCAAACTGACCGTACATCTCCTTTTGCATGGCCTCGAAGTTGCGGTCACGGGCGCGTTTTTCGAATTCGCCGCCCAACAATTCTTCCCAGTTTGGCCCCCAGATCACTTTGTCCATCCGTTTGCCGTCAATCAGTGAACGCGGGCGAGCAGTAGGGATATGTTTGCCTTCCGGTGCGCTATGCAAATGTTCGTAGTCGAAGGTGAAAGGTTCGTAGTAATCATCAATCTGCGGCACCACCGGGTTGGCGAAGATTTTGGTTATTACGCCCATTTTGCTGCCCAGACGCGGGCGTATCTTGCCATTCACATCACGCACCCAGCCGCCTTGCCACTCTTCCTGATCTTCCCAGTTTTTCGGATAACCAATGCCCGGTTTGGTTTCGACGTTGTTAAACCATGCGTACTCCATGCCTTCGCGTCCGGTCCAGACGTTTTTACAGGTCACCGAACAGGTATGGCAGCCGATACATTTATCGAGGTTAAGCACCATGCCGACTTGCGAACGTATTTTCATTTTTTCGCCTCCTGTACCTGATCGCGACCTTCATCATCCAGCCAGTTAACGTTCTTCATCTTGCGGATCATGATGAATTCGTCGCGGTTCGAGCCGACGGTGCCGTAGTAGTTAAAGCCCCAGGCCAGCTGCGCGTAACCGCCAATCATATGCGTTGGTTTCGGACAAACGCGGGTGACCGAGTTATGAATGCCGCCGCGCATGCCGGTTACTTCCGAGCCGGGGATATTCATTATGCGTTCCTGGGCGTGATACATCATGGTCATACCCGGCGGTACACGTTGGCTGACCACCGCGCGGGCAGTCAGCGCGCCGTTGGCGTTAAACACTTCCACCCAGTCGTTATCGACAATGGTCAATTCACGGGCATCGGTTTCGCTGATCCAGACAATCGGTCCACCGCGAGAGAGCGTCAGCATTAGCAGGTTTTCACTGTAGGTTGAGTGAATGCCCCATTTCTGATGCGGCGTCAGGAAGTTAAGTGCTTTTTCCGGGAAGCCGTTTGGCGGTATCTGGCGCATTTCACTGACGCTACGGGTGTCGATAGGCGGGCGATAAGCCACCAGACTTTCACCAAAAGCACGCATCCACGGATGATCCTGATAAAGCTGCTGGCGTCCCGACAGCGTGCGCCACGGAATTAACTCATGAACGTTGGTGTATCCCGCGTTATAGGAGACGTGATCGCTTTCCAGACCGGACCATGTGGGGCTGGAGATAATTTTACGCGGCTGTGCCTGAATATCGTGAAAGCGGATCTTCTCGTCCTCTTTGTGCAGCGCCAGATGGGTATGTTCGCGTCCGGTGATCTCGCCCAGCGCCTGCCACGCTTTGACTGCAACATGACCGTTGGTTTCCGGTGCCAGCGCCAGAATCACTTCTGATGCGTCAATGGCGGTGTCAATCAGCGGTCGCCCCTGTGCCGGGCCATTACGCTTGGTGTAATTGAGTTTGCCGAGGAAATCGATTTCATCCTGGGTATTCCACGAAATCCCTTTACCGCCGTTTCCAAGTTTGTCCATCAATGGCCCGAGCGAGGTAAAGCGATCATAGGTAGCAGGGTAGTCGCGTTCCACCGCTACAATATTGGGCGCGGTTTTACCCGGGATCAGATCGCATTCGCCTTTGCGCCAGTCGAGCACTTCACACGGCTGGGAGAGTTCTGCCGGAGAGTCATGCAGTAGGGGTTGTAATACCACGTCGGTTTCTTTGCCAAGATGCCCTACGCACACTTGCGAAAATGCTTTGGCAATACCTTTGTAGATTTCCCAGTCGCTGCGTGATTCCCACGCCGGATCGACCGCCGCAGAAAGCGGATGAATAAACGGATGCATATCTGAGGTGTTCATATCGTCTTTTTCGTACCAGGTGGCGGTGGGCAGAACGATATCGGAGAACAGGCAGGTACTGGACATACGGAAGTCGAGCGTCACCAGCAGGTCGAGCTTGCCTTCAATCGCCGCAGTTTGCCACTCGACTTCTTCTGGTTTGATCCCGTCGCTGGCACCGAGTTCCTCACCCTGAATCCCACTTTCGGTTCCCAGCAGATACTTCTGCATATACTCGTGACCTTTGCCGGAGGAGCCAAGCAGGTTAGAGCGCCAGACAAACAAGTTACGCGGATGATTGCTACCGCTATCTGGCTGTTCGCAGGCCATACGTAAATCGCCCGATTTCAGCGCCTGAGCGGTAAATTCTGTGGGGGATAATCCGGCCTTGTCGGCTTCAGCTTTAATCCCGAGCGGGTTACGCCCCAGTTGCGGCGCAGAAGGCAGCCAGCCCATACGTTCGGCGCGAACGTTGAAATCAATCAGATGACCGCTGTACTTACTGGCATCGGCGAGCGGTGAAAGTAACTCCTGAGCAGAGACTTTTTCATAGCGCCATTGACTGGAGTGATTGTAGAAAAACGAGGTGCTGTTCATCTGGCGCGGTGGTCGGTTCCAGTCGAGTGCAAAGGCCAGAGGCAGCCAGCCGGTTTGCGGGCGCAGTTTTTCCTGACCGACATAGTGTGCCCAGCCGCCACCGCTTTGCCCGACACAACCGCAGAAGATCAGCATGTTGATCATCCCACGGTAGTTCATGTCCATGTGATACCAATGGTTGACGCCAGCACCGAGGATAATCATCGAGCGCCCATGCGTTTTATGGGCGGTATCGGCAAATTCGCGGGCGATGGTTTCAATATACTGGCGCGGTACGCCGGTAATTTGCTCGCCCCAGGCAGGGGTGTAAGGTTTAATTTCAGCGTAATCTTTCGCGCTGTTTTCATCTTCCAGCCCGCGATCGAGGCCATAATTCGCCAGTACCAAATCATAAACGCTGACGACCGGACAGGTGTTGCCATCGGCTAATGTCAGGTTTTTAACGGGCAATTGGCGCACCAGGACCGGATTGTGTTTTACGCTGCGAAAATGCGGATTTTCAATGCCGCCAAAGTAGGGGAAGGCCACGCCTGCAACGGCATCATGTTGACCGAGCAGAGTTAACGACAATTCGGTTTCCGTACCGGCGGCAATGGATTCCAGATTCCATTTGCCTTTTTCTCCCCAGCGAAAACCAATCGAACCGTTCGGCACCACCAGTTCACCTGCTGTATTAACTGCTACGGTTTTCCACTGCGGATTGTTGCTTTCGCCCAGCCCATCTACCAGGTCAGACGCGCGGATCATGCGCCCGGGAACGTAGCTACCATCGTCGCGAGGTTCCAGCATTACCAGCATCGGCATGTCGCTGTAGCGGCGGCAGTAGTTGATAAAATAGTCGCTGGAATTATCGAGATGGAACTCTTTTAAAATCACATGGCCCATTGCCATCGCCAGGGCGCTATCAGTGCCTTGTTTCGGTGCCAGCCACTGGTCGCACAATTTGGCTACTTCAGAGTAGTCCGGGGTAATGGCGATAGTTTTGGTACCTTTGTAACGTACTTCGGTAAAGAAGTGGGCGTCTGGTGTGCGCGTTTGCGGTACGTTAGAACCCCAGGCGATGATATAGCTGGAGTTATACCAGTCGGCAGATTCTGGCACGTCGGTTTGCTCGCCCCAGGTCATCGGCGAGGCAGGCGGCAGGTCGCAATACCAGTCATAGAAACTTAAACAGGTGCCACCTAACAGCGACAGATAGCGTGTTCCGGCGGCGTAAGAAACCATCGACATCGCCGGAATCGGCGAGAAACCGGCAACGCGATCAGGACCGTAAGTTTTGATGGTCCAGACGTTAGCGGCGGCAATCAACTGGTTTAGCTCCTGCCAGTTGGAGCGGATAAAGCCGCCACGCCCACGCACTTGTTTGTAGCTCAGGCACTTTTGCGGATCGTTCATAATCGATGCCCACGCCAGTACCGGATCGCTGTGTTTCTTGAGGGCTTCGCGCCACAGTTCAATCAGTCGTTTACGAATGAGCGGGTATTTCAGGCGGTTAGCGCTGTAAAGATACCAGGAGTAACTTGCGCCACGCGGGCAGCCGCGAGGTTCATGATTGGGCAGGTCAGGGCGAGTGCGCGGGTAGTCGGTCTGTTGGATTTCCCAGGTCACCAGGCCATTTTTAACGTAGATTTTCCAGCTACAGGAGCCTGTACAGTTAACGCCGTGAGTGGAACGCACGATTTTGTCGAACTGCCAACGCTGGCGATAGCTGTCCTCCCAGTCGCGGTTGCTATGCATCACCTGGCCGTGACCATCGGCAAATGTTTCGCCCTTTTGTTTGAAGTAGCGAAAGCGGTCCAAAAGTTTACTCATAACATAACTCCTGCTCCAGGAATGATTTGGGATCTGATGCCTTATCGGATGCGACACGGTTGTAAGACTGATAAGACGCGTCAGGCATCAATCTCTTATTTTTGGCTGAACTTCCGCCGACCATAAACCAGCCAGGTCAGCAGCACACAAACGATGTAGAAGATCAAAAACACTTTCATCGCACCTACCGGCGAGCCGGTCATATTGAGCGACATGCCAAACGCCTGCGGAATAAAAAAGCCGCCAACTGCGCCAATCGCTGAGATAAAGCCCAATGCTGCCGCCGTTTCGGTGACCGCTTCCCGCTGAGCCTGTTCATCGCTGCCGCCTTTCATCTTGACGCGATAAATCGTTATCTGGCGAAAGATGACGGCGATCATCTGGAAAGTAGAACCACTTCCCAGACCCGCGGTCAGAAACAGCCCCATAAAGACGGCGTAAAATGCGATGAAATTACCAGAGCCTGTGCCCGGTAAGGTAAGGAACAGCAGGGCGCTGAAAATCGCCATAAAAATGAAGTTGATCAACGTCACCCGCACGCCGCCAAATTTATCGGAAATAGCACCACCAACCGACCGCGCGATGGCACCGATAAATGGGCCAAAGAACGCCAGACGCAGAATATTCACATCCGGGAACTGGGTTTTCGCCAGCATGGCAAAACCCGCAGAAAAACCGATAAACGAACCGAAGGTGGCGAGATAGAGAAGACTGAGCAGCCAGAGATGCAGACGTTGTAATACAGGCAATTGATCGGCTATTGACGCGCGTGAACTGGCGATATCATTCATCCCTAACCAGGCGGCAATAGTGGCAATCGCCAGTAATGGCACCCAAATCCATGCGGCATTCGCCAGCGACATTACCGAACCGTCGGCCTGTGGTACGCCATTGACGCCGAGAAAGGCAAATACGGGGATAAAAATCACCAGCGGCGCAACCAGCTGCATCACACTTACACCTAAGTTTCCTAATCCGCCATTAATCCCAAGTGCGCTCCCTTGTTTGGCTTTTGGGAAGAAGAAACTGATATTGCCCATGCTCGAAGCAAAGTTCGCACCTGCAAAACCGCATAGCAAAGCGATAACGATAAATATCCCAAAAGGAGTATTCGTATTCTGCACGGCAATTCCGAGCCAGACGCAAGGAATAATCAGGATTGCAGTACTAAAAACCGTCCATCGGCGTCCACCAAATATAGGCACCATAAAGGAGTAGGGGACACGCAATAATGCGCCAGAAACGGAGGGTAATGCGGTTAATAAAAAGAGTTGATCGGTAGTGAAATTAAAACCGATTTTATTGAGATTAACAGTAACTGCGCTAAATAGCATCCAGACACAGAAGGCAAGAAGTAGACAACTGACTGATATCCAGAGGTTTCTTCGTGCAATATGCTTTCCTTTATTTTCCCAGAAGGCCGGGTTTTCTGGTTTCCAGTCGCGCAAAAGATAACGACTATTTTTCTCATTTTGCAGTGCCATATTGTTCCTCACATGTACACATTGGTAATGAAAAAAAGACAAAACAGGAGGTAAGGCGCAATAGCCAGTTATTAGAATTAAGGATGAATTAGGTGAAGTGCTGATTGAAAGAATAGATAAGAAAGCGTAACCGCGGGGGCAGAATGGGGATTAAGCAGACAGATATGTGTTACTAAATGTAACTAACAGGCTAACCTTCAAACGGGGGTTAATCTTTGAACGTATGCCATGTTTCAACCCTTCAGATCGTGAATCTAAAGGGTTGCATATTAACTATATTCTTAATAAGACCAGACACTTATAGAATTAGTGATGATTTATTCACTAAAAAGGCCATGAGCTGGAGGAAAACGATCTGTCCAGAAAGTCTATCGGTTCCTCTCTTATCGCCTCATTGCAATAATCGTTATTACAGTAAGTATTGTTTATTTCATCTAAGGTCATATTTTGAATTTTTATATTCATCTGATTTACAACTTCTTCTGTTTTATAAGTGTGTATATTATATGGGGTGTATGCTTCTTTAAAAGTATAGTGAAACAATTCGTTATCCACATCTACTCCGTCAGAGTGAACTTCAAATGCACCAGGCGAAAGAATTGCCAGGCCAGTATTAAGCTTAAGTGCTGGGGAAAACAAATTAAATAACATGAGCTGCATAGTAGGGCAATTGTTCTTCCCAGAAACATTTAAAAAATTTAAGTTTTTGCTCTGTTTTATTATGGGGAATAAAGTTCCAATATCGAATGTATTCTTAGTGTCAATGCGGGTTATTTTATTATTGTCCAGCCTTAAACTTTTGATAGATGAAAGATAAGTCAGGAAATGAAGGTTTATTTTTTTCAACTGATTGTTCGCAGCGTTTAATGTCTGTACATTGCAGAAGTTGCTAAAGAATATTTTAATTTCAGAAAGCAAGTTGTTGTTGATAAGTAACGTATTCAAGTTGGGAAATAAGGCATTATGTAAACTTGTTAGTTTATTATGGGATAGATCCAGAAGTAAGAGTTCATCTTTATTTCCTGCAGCAATATCAGTTAATTGATTGTGGCTGAGATTCAGGTACTGCAGCCTTTCGCAACATTCTAATTGCACAAACTCTAGTTGATTATGTGCCGCACTAAAATAAGTAACTGATGAAAGCCCATCTATATCAATATTTCTGAGAGCATTATTATTCACAGATATATGTTTAATGCTTACATTTCTGCCTTGAGGAAAATTTATAGACTCAAGAGCATTACTATTCAGACTAAGGTTAATGAGTTTATCGTAGTTGGTTGCATCAAAATGTTTGAGTTGGTTCTCATCAAGATTGATAGAGGTGAAGTTTTGCAGCCCTGGTGGTTGAGTAGTTAAATTAAGTCCAGATAAATCAATGTCATTCTGCTTCGACAAAAAAGCACGGTTTATCCTTTCTGCCGCTTCTTTTCGGCATTCTTGACGATGAAGTTCACCTGTGACTATGCATTTTTCTTTCCATTTATTCAATTCATGCATCCAGCTATATAAATTCTGTTCGGGGAGTCGCTGTAGGGACTGCTTTGTTTTAAAAAAGATTAAAGGAAACTTCATAACTACTCCATGGCAATAATATATTTTTTGATTTATTATCCTTGATTAATCAGGATGTTTTTTATAACTCTGTGGTAAAGGATTGGCTTAACAAATTATGAAATGTTGGTCCATAACCTAAGGAAGTTTTATTCTCATCATAAATGTAATAACAGATAGGGGTGCCTGTTGCGTCCTTGAGTTCTGAGGATGAGGATGAGGATAGGGGAGTGTCGTTATCAAACCGACACGCGCGATACATAGGCAGAATAGCTTTTAATTCTTCTTCAGAAAGTGTTGTTTCTTGTTCTGTTAAAGTTAAATTGCTGAAATAAGGTTTTGAACGGTAACGAATCGACATTGAATCATTGTTTTCTTTATTATCACCTTCAGTATTTTTGCTTACCTCTACAAGATGCTTATTACTGGTATCGATATTTTTAATTGCTAGATCATAAGATATCTTAATGGTCACTTCATTAATATGATCAACTAAATCCATTATTGCATTCCAGTACTGCATTTGTGCAATAGGATCATTGTTAATACCGTTAACTGATAAATACCAAAGATGTTTTGATGATATTAACTCATTAATGTTATCTGTTGGCAATAAATTGTTGTTACTTAAGTCTAAATATTCAAGTATCGCAGTGCTTTTAGCGTTTAAATTTGCAATATGGTTGTCGTTTAAAGCGAT
The DNA here is from genome assembly GCF_002965285.1 of Escherichia sp. MOD1-EC5990. Taxonomy (NCBI): domain Bacteria; kingdom Pseudomonadati; phylum Pseudomonadota; class Gammaproteobacteria; order Enterobacterales; family Enterobacteriaceae; genus Escherichia; species Escherichia sp. MOD1-EC5990. The sequence continues at coordinate 14,411 of NZ_PTRV01000013.1, forward strand.
TTTTTTCACCATGGGGTGATAGTGTAATTTAAGATCATTGATCATATTGTGACAAGCACTTAACTCAATCAGAGATTCTTGTTGAGAAACATCCAGCGATGTTAGCTGGTTATTATCAAGGTTAAGAAATTTCAGTTTATAACTGTCAGAAATATTAATTTCTTTTAGATTATTATTTTGCGCTTCCAGATTAACCAATGAATGCTGATTTTTTAAATCTAAACTTTCCAGCTTGTTGCAATCGATATAAATATTTTCCAGTTTTGATTCATTTGGAAAGGTTATCGTTTCAATATTATTCAAGGTGAGGTTGATATTGATAAGACTAGCATTGTCGGTAAAGTCAAGGAAAGTTAGACAATTCCCCTCCAAATTCAATGTTTTAACTGTAGGGGGGATAGGCGGTAACTCACTCAAATCAAGATATGACAAATTAAGAGATTCCATGTTTGAGTTGTAAGCTTCATTAATTCGCTCTAGAATAGTTCTTTTTTCTACGCCATTATTAAGCGATTTCTCACCCCATTGTGCCAGTTGTTCAAAAAAATTGCTGGCGATGGTTTCTCTGTTAGGTAATGCGTTATTCACTTGATAACTGGCATTATTTTTTACACAAGCTGTATTAATATTGGTCATAATCACTCATCAATAAATATTATACTAAGATGTCCCCGGAGGGTATGGAAGAATATTAATTGAGGTGAATGACCAGAAATATCAAAAATTGCTCATTTTTACTTAAGGAGTCATACAGCAGCACTTAAATCAAAAACCAGCCCAGAGAAGGGCTGGTCAGGAGAGGATGTTAGAACTGATAGGTAATGCCCGTTGCGACGATGTTATCGGTGCGAATATCTACGGCACGGGTAAAGTCGCTTTCATCGATCAGGTTGATTTTATAATCAACATAGGTCGACATATTTTTGTTGAAGAAATACGTTGCACCAACGTCGATATACTCAATCATGTCCTGATCGCCGTAACGCCCCAGATCTCTGCCTTTTGATTTCAGGTAAGCGAGTGATGGGCGCAAGCCGAAGTCGAATTGATATTGGGCCACCACTTCGAAACTTTGTGCTTTGTTAGAGATATAACCATCACCATAGGTGGTCATGTTTAATGTTTCAGCGTAATTAGCTGCAAAGTAAATGTTGTTGGCATCATATTTTATACCTGTTGCCCACAGTTCTGCATTCTTACCGGAGGCATTGAGAGGATTAGCCGCTGCTCTTTCCTGCGCATTTGTCCGATCAGATTTGGTATACACAGCACCGATCCCAAAGCCATCATAAACATAAGTTGAGGAGATACCGAAACCGTCACCATTGGCACGCGTATAGTCAGCACCATAAAGATGAGCGTTGTCAGTGCGTTCATTTTTGCCTTGATATTGTGCGGCAAAGTTCAGCCCTTCAATTAAGCCAAAGAAATCGTAGTTGCGATAGGTTGCCACACCAGTGGTACGATATGTCATGAAGACATCTTTCTGGCTCCAGGTATCGCCACCAAATTCTGGCAACATATCGGTCCATGAACCAATGTCATAACCGACACCGTAGTTACGACCATAGTCCAGAGAGCCAAATTCACTAATTTTTAAACCTGCATAGGCAAGGCGGGTTTTGTTGCCGCGCGAGCCGTTGGCTTCATCGTTATAGCCTTTAAAATCATATTCCCAGTGACCAAAACCAATCATTTGATCATTGATTTGCGTTTCTCCTTTAAAACCGAGACGGGCATAAGTTTTATCACCATCGTCACGCTTATCATCAGTAAAATAACGTAGAGCGGTAACCTTGCCATAAAGGTCGAGTTTATTACCATCCTTGTTATATACTTCGGCAGCATGTGCTACGTTCGCAGCTAACAAACCAGTTACAACCACCGCAACTATTTTTAATTTCATTTAACAGTATCCTTTTAATTATCGTTAAACCTATTTTCTAAACGAATTTTAAACGGCGTCATTTACAAATGACATACTGTTTTTAAAATAGAATGGTGATTAAAAACAATGAGAATACTAGATGAAATAATATTATTTGTCGATATGTGATCGAAGTCGAAATGAGATATAAGGTGAATTACTGGTATTTGAAATTTATTTTTTATTATTGTCGTAATTTAGCGGGTTAACTGCCGGGTGCTATGACCCGACAATAATTTTATCCACGACGTGTCGCCAGCCAGCAGAGCAGGGAACCGCCGCAGACCATCAGTGCGCCTTGCCAGAATGAGAACGATAGCGGAGCACTAAGCAGTACCGCAGCAAGCGCCGACGAAAGTACGGGCGTAAAATACGAACCTACTGCCATAATGGTGACGTTGCCATGTAAAATGCCAACGTTCCACGCAGCGTAAGCAAATCCTAAGGTAAATGCCGCAGAGATGAGTTTAATCATGACGGGTGTGCTAAATACCATTTCTGGTTGTGGCGTGAGAAAATAGTAAACCCACAGACTTGCTCCCGTTAGCAGGACAAAAACGGTTATTCCATTAAATCCGCGTGCGTATTTATTCGTTACTGTACAATAGGCTGCCCAGATAAAAGCGCCAATGAACGCCAGGAAATAACTCAATGGACTGGTGGTAATATTATTGATGATTTCATCATAGTGTAACCCATTGTCACCGCCTAACACCCAGCAGACACCGACCAGGGCTAATAATAATCCAGGTACAATCAGCCAGTTGGTTTTCTGACCATTAAACAGAATGGCAAAGAGAATTGTCAGGCTGGGCCATAGATAGTTCACCATACCCACTTCAATTGCCTGATGACGGGTCGCTGCATAACCTAAGGAAAGTGCCAGACAGATTTCATAGCTGACGAATAACAGACTCCCGGCGAGTAAATAGCCTTTCGGGATCTGCCGAATACGCGGAAATCCAACCGTGAAGATTAACAGCAGCCCGCTTAATGAATAGATAGCAGCTGCGCCGCCGACCGGACCGAGCCCCTCACTGACACCGCGAATCAATCCTACCATCGTGCTCCACAGGACGATCGCTATTAGCCCTATGAGCGTTGCTTTTTGTCGTGTCATGCTCGCTGTTTTGTCTCTCTTGCCGTTAAAAATTAAGCTGAATTTTATAGCATTTTTTTAACTGGCCTGTCAGGCAGTGGTGCGTTTTTCTACCGCTATTGAGGTAGGTCAATTTGCGCAGGCGGATTATTTTGTGGCAAACAGCTGTTCTTTTTGATTTCGCGCAAAAAGATTCAGAATTTTACTGTTAGTTTCCTCGCGCAGTAATACCCCTGAAAAAAGAGGAAAGCAATGGACGTCAGTCGCAGACAATTTTTTAAAATCTGCGCGGGCGGTATGGCGGGAACAACAGTCGCGGCATTGGGTTTTGCCCCGAAGCAAGCACTGGCTCAGGCGCGAAACTACAAATTATTACGCGCGAAAGAGATCCGTAACACTTGTACATACTGTTCCGTAGGTTGCGGGCTATTGATGTATAGCCTGGGTGATGGCGCGAAAAATGCCAGAGAAGCGATTTATCACATTGAAGGTGACCCGGATCATCCGGTAAGCCGTGGTGCGCTGTGCCCGAAAGGGGCCGGATTGCTGGATTACGTCAACAGCGAAAACCGTCTGCGCTACCCGGAATATCGTGCGCCAGGTTCTGATAAATGGCAGCGCATTAGCTGGGAAGAAGCATTCTCCCGCATTGCGAAGCTGATGAAGGCAGACCGTGACGCTAACTTTATTGAAAAGAACGAGCAGGGCGTAACGGTAAACCGTTGGCTTTCTACCGGTATGCTGTGTGCTTCCGGTGCCAGCAACGAAACCGGGATGCTGACTCAAAAATTTGCCCGCTCCCTCGGGATGCTGGCGGTAGACAACCAGGCGCGCGTCTGACACGGACCAACGGTAGCAAGTCTTGCTCCAACATTTGGTCGCGGTGCGATGACCAACCACTGGGTGGATATCAAAAACGCTAACGTCGTAATGGTGATGGGCGGTAACGCTGCTGAAGCGCATCCCGTCGGTTTCCGCTGGGCGATGGAAGCGAAAAACAATAACGATGCAACCTTGATCGTTGTCGATCCCCGTTTTACGCGTACCGCTTCTGTGGCGGATATCTACGCACCTATTCGTTCCGGTACGGACATTACGTTCCTGTCTGGCGTTTTGCGCTACCTGATCGAAAACAACAAGATCAACGCCGAATACGTTAAGCATTACACCAACGCCAGCCTGCTGGTGCGTGATGATTTTGTGTTCGAAGACGGTCTGTTCAGCGGTTACGACGCTGAAAAACGTCAGTACGATAAGTCGTCCTGGAACTATCAGTTCGATGAAAACGGCTATGCGAAACGCGATGAAACACTGACTCATCCGCGCTGTGTGTGGAACTTGCTGAAAGCGCACGTTTCCCGTTACACGCCGGACGTAGTAGAAAACATCTGCGGTACGCCAAAAGCTGACTTCCTGAAAGTGTGTGAAGTGCTGGCCTCCACCAGCGCGCCGGATCGCACAACCACCTTCCTGTACGCGCTGGGCTGGACCCAACACACCGTGGGTGCGCAGAACATCCGTACTATGGCGATGATCCAGTTGCTGCTCGGTAACATGGGTATGGCTGGTGGCGGCGTGAACGCATTGCGTGGTCACTCTAACATTCAGGGCCTGACCGACTTAGGCCTGCTCTCTACCAGCCTGCCGGGTTATCTGACGCTGCCGTCAGAAAAACAGGTTGATTTGCAGTCGTATCTGGAAGCGAACACGCCGAAAGCGACGCTGGCTGATCAGGTGAACTACTGGAGCAACTATCCGAAGTTCTTCGTTAGCCTGATGAAATCTTTCTACGGCGATGCCGCACAGAAAGAGAATAACTGGGGCTACGACTGGCTGCCGAAGTGGGACCAGACCTACGACGTCATCAAGTATTTCAACATGATGGATGAAGGCAAAGTCACCGGTTATTTCTGCCAGGGCTTTAACCCGGTTGCGTCCTTCCCGGACAAAAACAAAGTGGTGAGCTGCCTGAGCAAGCTGAAGTACATGGTGGTTATCGATCCGCTGGTGACTGAAACCTCTACTTTCTGGCAGAACCACGGCGAGTCGAACGATGTCGATCCGGCATCTATTCAGACAGAGGTATTCCGTCTGCCTTCGACCTGCTTTGCTGAAGAAGATGGTTCTATCGCTAACTCCGGTCGCTGGTTGCAGTGGCACTGGAAAGGTCAGGATGCGCCGGGCGAAGCGCGTAACGACGGCGAAATTTTGGCGGGTATCTACCATCATCTTCGCGAGTTGTACAAAGCCGAAGGTGGTAAAGGTGTAGAACCGCTGATGAAGATGAGCTGGAACTACAAGCAGCCGCACGAGCCGCAGTCTGACGAAGTGGCAAAAGAGAACAACGGCTATGCGCTGGAAGATCTCTATGACGCCAATGGCGTACTGATTGCGAAGAAAGGTCAGTTACTGAGTAGCTTTGCGCATCTGCGTGATGACGGTACAACCGCATCGTCTTGCTGGATCTACACCGGTAGCTGGACAGAGCAGGGCAACCAGATGGCCAACCGCGATAACTCCGACCCGTCCGGTCTGGGGAATACGCTGGGATGGGCCTGGGCGTGGCCGCTCAACCGTCGCGTGCTGTACAACCGTGCTTCGGCGGATATTAACGGTAAACCTTGGGATCCGAAACGGATGCTGATCCAGTGGAACGGCAGCAAGTGGACGGGTAACGATATTCCGGACTTCGGCAATGCCGCACCGGGTACGCCAACCGGGCCGTTTATCATGCAGCCGGAAGGGATGGGACGCCTGTTTGCCATCAACAAAATGGCGGAAGGTCCGTTCCCGGAACACTACGAGCCAATTGAAACGCCGCTGGGCACTAACCCGCTGCATCCGAACGTGGTGTCTAACCCGGTGGTTCGTCTGTATGAACAAGACGCGCTGCGGATGGGTAAAAAAGAGCAGTTCCCGTATGTGGGTACGACCTACCGTCTGACCGAGCACTTCCACACCTGGACCAAGCACGCGTTGCTCAACGCAATTGCTCAGCCGGAACAGTTTGTGGAAATCAGCGAAACGCTGGCGGCGGCGAAAGGCATTGCCAATGGCGATCGTGTCACTGTCTCCAGCAAGCGTGGCTTTATCCGCGCGGTGGCTGTGGTAACGCGCCGTCTGAAACCACTGAATGTAAACGGTCAGCAGGTTGAAACGGTGGGTATTCCAATCCACTGGGGCTTTGAGGGTGTCGCGCGTAAAGGTTATATCGCTAACACTCTGACGCCGAATGTCGGTGATGCAAACTCGCAAACGCCGGAATATAAAGCGTTCTTAGTCAACATCGAGAAGGCGTAAGGGGGCGAACAGATGGCTATGGAAACGCAGGACATTATCAAAAGGTCCGCAACTAACTCCATCACGCCGCCTTCTCAGGTGCGTGATTACAAAGCAGAAGTCGCGAAACTTATCGACGTTTCCACCTGTATCGGCTGTAAAGCCTGTCAGGTGGCGTGTTCGGAGTGGAACGATATCCGTGATGAAGTGGGGCACTGCGTCGGGGTTTATGATAACCCCGCCGATCTGAGCGCCAAGTCCTGGACGGTGATGCGCTTTAGCGAAACCGAACAGAACGGCAAGCTGGAGTGGCTGATCCGTAAAGATGGCTGTATGCACTGTGAAGATCCGGGCTGCCTGAAGGCGTGCCCGTCTGCTGGTGCGATCATTCAGTACGCTAACGGGATTGTCGATTTCCAGTCGGAAAACTGCATCGGCTGTGGTTACTGCATTGCCGGGTGTCCGTTTAATATTCCGCGCCTCAACAAAGAGGATAACCGGGTATATAAATGCACACTCTGCGTCGATCGTGTCAGCGTCGGTCAGGAACCGGCTTGTGTGAAAACTTGTCCGACCGGGGCTATCCACTTCGGCATCAAGAAGGAGATGCTGGAGCTGGCGGAACAGCGCGTGGCGAAACTGAAAGCGCGTGGTTACGAACATGCTGGCGTCTACAACCCGGAAGGGGTCGGTGGTACGCATGTCATGTACGTGCTGCATCACGCCGATCAGCCGGAGCTGTATCACGGCCTGCCGAAAGATCCAAAGATCGACACTTCGGTGAACCTGTGGAAAGGCGCGTTGAAACCGCTGGCAGCGGCTGGCTTTATCGCCACTTTTGCCGGGTTGATTTTCCACTACATCGGTATTGGCCCGAATAAGGAAGTGGACGATGACGAGGAGGATCATCATGAGTAAGTCGAAAATGATTGTGCGCACCAAGTTTATTGATCGCGCCTGTCACTGGACCGTGGTGATTTGCTTCTTCCTGGTGGCGCTGTCCGGGATTTCGTTCTTCTTCCCGACGCTGCAATGGCTGACGCAAACCTTCGGTACGCCGCAGATGGGACGCATTTTGCACCCGTTCTTCGGCATTGCGATTTTCGTCGCGCTGATGTTTATGTTTGTGCGTTTTGTGCATCACAACATCCCGGATAAGAAAGATATTCCGTGGCTGTTGAACATTGTCGAAGTATTAAAAGGCAATGAACACAAAGTGGCGGATGTCGGTAAGTACAACGCCGGGCAAAAGATGATGTTCTGGTCGATCATGAGCATGATTTTCGTGCTGCTGGTAACCGGGGTGATTATCTGGCGTCCGTACTTTGCGCAGTACTTCCCGATGCAGGTTGTCCGTTATAGCCTGTTGATTCACGCGGCTGCGGGTATCATCCTGATCCACGCCATCCTGATTCATATGTATATGGCATTCTGGGTGAAAGGGTCGATTAAAGGGATGATCGAAGGGAAGGTGAGCCGTCGTTGGGCGAAGAAACACCATCCACGCTGGTATCGTGAAATCGAAAAGGCAGAAGCGAAAAAAGAGAGTGAAGAAGGGATATAATCTCTTTTGAACTTTAAGCTGAAAATGGCGCTGTAAAAGGCGCCATTTTTTTATTGCGTAACCAGACGGCGTAGTCGCGACACATCTACCGTTTTTTCTGCCTCAGCCAGACTCCAGGCGTTTTGTAGATTCAGCCACATTTGCGGCGAACTGCCGATCACCACGGAAAGTTTAATTGCCATTTCTGGCGTCAATGCCGCTTTTCCGGTCAGCAATCGGCTTGCCGTTGAGGGCGCAATTTCCATTGCTCTGGCAAACTCGCGCAGGCTGACGTTCAGCTCGTCCAGTGATTCCTGAATAATGTCCCCCGGGCGGGGATGATTGGCCATTTTCATCAGTGATAGTCCTCGTAATCCAGTATGTATGCATCGCCATTGACGAATTCAAATGTGATTCGCCAGTTGCCCGAGACAGATATCGCCCAAATTCCATCACGATCGCCGCTTAACGGGTGTAGTCGGTAGCCGGGCATATCGATATCAGCAAGACAGCTTGCTGCATCAATCACAGCGAGTCGGTGGCGTAATCGTTTGATTTGCGTCGTTATAACGCCGGAGGTTTTGCCGAGAAGAAACAAGTCACGCAATCCCTTGTGTCTGAAATTCATTATCATCTCTTCATCCTTGTTCCCTCGAAAGGAACACTATCACTATTGTTCCGTACAGCGCAACAAATTTCGCTACGTTTTCGCGAATTGTGAGGGGAAAGATGGGGGAGGAAAAGAAGAAGAGTGAAATTGCGGAAAGCGTCTCGCAAAACAGGCTGCGACCCGAACATGGCAGTCGCAGCAAAGGCTTCTTAGCGGCGGAAATCAATCACCATACGGCCACGGATTTTGCCTTCTTCCATCTCAGTAAAGATGGTGTTGATGTCCGCTAACGGACGCAGGGCGACTTTCGGCACCACTTTGCCTTCGGCGGCAAACTGGAAGGCTTCGGTTAGATCCTGGCGCGTGCCGACTAGCGAACCGACCACTTCAATACCATCCAGCACCAGCCGTGGGATGTCCAGGCTCATAGACTCCGGCGGCAGACCGACAGCCACAACACGACCGCCTGCACGAACGGCATCGACCGCTGAGTTAAACGCAGCTTTAGCTACCGCGGTCACCACCGCTGCGTGAGCGCCACCGGTTTTTTCCTGCACAATTTTGGCGGCGTCTTCGGTGCGTGAGTTAATCGCTAAATCTGCACCCATTTCGGTTGCCAGTTTCAACTGCTCATCATTGACATCAATGGCGATCACTTTGGCGTTAAAGACATTCTTCGCGTATTGCAGGGCGAGATTACCCAGACCGCCAAGACCGTAGATAGCAATCCACTGTCCTGGACGAATTTTTGACAGTTTTACTGCTTTGTAGGTGGTGACGCCCGCACAGGTGATGCTGCTGGCCGCCGCCGAGTCCAGGCCATCCGGCACTTTAACCGCGTAATCGGCGACCACGATGCACTCTTCCGCCATGCCGCCATCAACGCTGTATCCGGCATTTTTTACTGAACGGCAGAGCGTTTCGTTACCGCTGTTACAGTATTCGCAATGACCGCATCCTTCGTAAAACCACGCCACGCTGGCGCGATCGCCTGGTTTTAATGAGGTAACGCCGGGGCCAACTTCTGCCACCACACCGATGCCTTCATGGCCCAGAATCACGCCGGTTTTATCACCAAAATCGCCATTCTTAACATGAAGATCGGTATGACATACGCCACAACACTCCATTTTCAGCAGGGCTTCGCCATGTTTCAGTGAGCGCAGTGTTTTATCCGTAACGTCAACATGATGATCCTTCGTAACAACTGCAGCCTTCATAGTTTCCTCCTTTTCGGATGATGTTCTGCATAGCAGGTGAGGCAAATGAGATTTATTCGCCACTACCCAGTATGGATGAGATCTGAAAAAGGAAGAGGAAAATTGCCCGGTAGCAGTCACTACCGGGCGCAGGCTTAGATGGATGTACGGCGGTAGTCGCGGTATTCGGCTTGCCAGAAGTTATCATCAATGGCCTGTTGCAGAGCTTCGGCAGACGTTTTCACCGCCACGCCTTGCTGCTGCGCCATTTTGCCAACCGCAAACGCAATTGCGCGGGACACTTTCTGAATATCTTTCAGTTCCGGCAGTACCAGACCTTCGCCGTTCAGTACCAGCGGCGAATACTGAGCAAGCGTTTCGCTTGCCGACATCAGCATCTCATCGGTGATACGTGACGCGCCGGAAGCAATAACGCCCAGCCCAATGCCCGGGAAGATAAAAGCGTTGTTGCATTGCGCGATAGGGTAGATTTTATCTTTCCATACCACCGGATTAAACGGACTGCCGGTGGCGACCAGCGCGTTACCTTCGGTCCAGGCGATAATGTCCTGCGGTGTGGCTTCCACCCGTGAAGTCGGGTTAGACAGCGGCATCACGATCGGACGCGGACAGTGTTTGTGCATCTCACGGATGATCTCTTCCGTAAACAGCCCGGTCTGTCCTGAGACGCCAATCAGAATATCCGGTTTGACATTGCGCACCACATCAAGCAATGACAGCACATCGCTGTCAGTATCCCAGTCACTGAGATTTTCGCGCTTCTGCACCAGTTTGGTCTGGAAAGGCAGCAGGTTCGGCATCTTGTCGGTCAGCAGACCAAAGCGATCGACCATAAAGACTTTCTGCCGCGCCGCTTCTTCGCTTAATCCTTCACGCTGAGTCTGGGCGATGATCATCTCCGCAATGCCGCATCCTGCTGAACCTGCGCCGAGGAAGACGATTTTTTTCTCGCTTAACTGACCGCCCGCCGCACGGCTGGCTGCGATCAGTGTGCCGACTGTTACCGCCGCGGTGCCCTGAATATCATCGTTAAAAGAACAAATTTCATTGCGATAGCGGTTAAGCAACGGCATCGCGTTTTTCTGTGCAAAATCTTCAAACTGCAATAACACGTCCGGCCAGCGTTGCTTCACAGCCTGGATAAATTCATCCACGAATTCATAGTATTCGTCGTCAGTGATACGTGGATTACGCCAGCCCATATACAGCGGGTCGTTAAGCAACTGCTGGTTGTTCGTCCCGACATCCAGCACCACCGGCAGTGTATACGCCGGGCTGATGCCGCCGCAGGCGGTATAGAGCGACAGTTTACCGATCGGAATACCCATCCCACCGATGCCCTGGTCACCAAGCCCCAGAATACGTTCGCCGTCAGTCACCACAATCACTTTAATATTATGGTTCGGCACGTTTTGCAGAATATCGTCCATATTGTGGCGGTTCTGGTAAGAGATAAACACGCCGCGTGAACGGCGGTAGATCTCAGAAAAACGCTCACAGGCTGCGCCGACGGTTGGGGTATAAATAACAGGCATCATCTCATCAAGATGATTGTTTACCAGACGGTAGAAGAGGGTTTCGTTGGTGTCCTGGATGTTACGCAGGTAGATGTGTTTGTCGATTTCGGTTTTGAATCCCTGATACTGGATCCATGCGCGTTCCGCTTGTTCTTCGATGGTTTCGACCACTTCCGGCAGTAACCCCAGCAGGTTGAAGTTACGGCGTTCTTCCATGCTGAAGGCGCTGCCTTTATTCAACAACGGAAATTCCAGCAGTACAGGGCCAGCGTAAGGAATATAAAGCGAACGCTGTTTTTTTGTTTTTGGTTCCATGTCACTCACTCTTTTTTGAATATCCATCCCTGGGGTGCTTTTATCGTCTTTGCTTTACCGCCAGGGCGTCGGCTCCAAGTATAAAGCAGTTAAAAACAAAAACACCATTGCGCAGGCAATGGTGTTTAATCGTCATTGAGGACTGATTGTTAAAGATTACTTTTCAGCGGGGCGTTTTCTGCCGGTTGGGTTATTTACCACGCTGGATTTGTCACCTTCGGTAACTATTTTGCGCTGGTTAGAAATTTTATGGTCCAGTCCAAGAATATGACGTGCCTGACGGTTCGATTTCATTTTAACTCCTCAATCCTGTTGCTAGTTTTAAGGACAACATCGCCGTAGCGAAGAAACACGTGCTAAACCCCTAAATTAGGTTGCCGATCAAGCATAGCACCTTAAAGCGTAGGGTGCTGGCCACTGACCACATAATTGATCGTTTGCTGGTAGATATCACTGAGGATGTCGTTATCAGAAGCTTCCACCCATTTGGTCAGCTCCATGAGAATGTCATCTTCAGTGACAACACCGTGCTCTGCCCGAAGGCCTTGCTCAATGGCATTAACCAGAGCGGGTTCTGCTGTTGAATTTTCTGCCTGATAATAAGTAAACATAGTGATTCTCCGTGTCTGTGTATTTATGGTGTCTGCTACGGATCGCAGATTTATAAAGCACATTCAGCATGGCAAATATTTGCTGCTTCGTTGTTAAGATTAGTCCTGGTTGATGATTTTTATATTTTAACTCCATGATACTAATGGGAATATTATTGGTGTGAGTTGATTGATATTGATGCAATATCTCTTGAGTTATATATTCCCGGTTATCTATTGTGGGAATTTTATTTAAGTACATAGATAATATTTTCGCCGGATTCTATTCGGAATATCCTGCTTAACCTCATACTGTTTCTCACGTAGTCTATAATTTCCTTTTTAAGCCCACAGGAGAGCAACAATGACAATCCATAAGAAAGGTCAGGCACACTGGGAAGGCGATATCAAACGCGGGAAGGGAACCGTATCCACCGAGAGCGGCGTGCTGAACCAACAGCCGTATGGATTTAATACGCGTTTTGAAGGCAAAAAAGGAACTAACCCTGAAGAACTAATTGGCGCGGCGCATGCAGCATGTTTCTCAATGGCACTTTCATTAATGCTGGGGGAAGCGGGATTCACGCCATCATCGATTGATACCACCGCCGATGTCTCGCTGGATAAAGTGGATGCCGGTTTTGCAATTACGAAAATCGCACTGAAGAGTGAAGTTGCGGTGCCGGGTATTGATGCCTCTACTTTTGACGGCATTATCCAGAAAGCAAAAGCAGGATGCCCGGTTTCTCAGGTACTGAAAGCGGAAATTACGCTGGATTACCAGTTGAAATCGTAAAGCGTTGCCGGATGACGCGTCATCCGGCGAACTCTTACTGTGCTACCCAACCGCCATCCATATTCCACGCTACACCGCGCACTTGTGCTGCCGCATCCGAACAGAGAAAGAGCGCCAGTTCACCCAGTTGTTGCGGAGTCACAAATTCACGAGAAGGCTGTTTTTCTGCCAGTAAGGCGTCACGCGCGCTTTCCGCATCTTCGCCTTGCGCAATGCGCTTATCAATCTGCTGTTGTACCAGCGGCGTCAGCACCCAGCCAGGGCAGAGCGCGTTGCAGGTAATACCCGTCTGCGCAGTCTCCAGAGCAATGGTCTTTGTGAGTCCCACCACGCCATGTTTTGCCGCAACATAAGCCGATTTGTCTTTCGACGCTACCAGCCCATGCACAGAGGCAATGTTAATGATCCGCCCCCAGTTACGAGTGCGCATTTCAGGCAGTGCCAGACGCGTGGTGTGAAAGACAGAAGAGAGATTGATAGCGATAATGGCGTTCCATTTTTCTACCGGGAAAGATTCCACCGGGGAGACATATTGGATCCCGGCGTTATTCACCAGAATGTCCACACCGCCAAATTCCCTCCGTGCGTAGGCCATCATGCTGACAATTTGCGATTCATCGCTGAGGTCTGCCTCATGATAGCCAGGCGTTTTACCCACACGAGAAACTCCATTGATTGCCGCGTCAACATCACCGAAGCCGTTGAGGATCACTTGCGCGCCGGCTTTTGCCAGTGTCTGAGCAATACCGAGTCCAATACCGCTGGAGGACCCCGTCACAAGCGCAGTTTTACCTTGTAAATTCATGATGATTCTCCTTAGACAATGCCGGTGGTGTAGTACACGCCGATGATAAACAGCACGGCCAGACTTTTAATGATCGTAATTGCGAAGATACCGCCGTAAGCCTGACGGTGACTCAGCCCAGTAATTGCCAGCAGAGTGATCACTGCGCCGTTATGGGGCAATGTATCCATGCCGCCACTGGCCATAGATGCCACGCGGTGAAAAACTTCCAGTGGAATATTGGCAGCGTGCGCAGCGGCAATAAAAGTGTCGGACATAGCCGCAAGAGCAATACTCATCCCGCCGGACGCTGAACCGGTAATGCCGGCAAGCGTGGTGATGCTGATGGCTTCGTTGAGTAATGGATCTGGAATGGCAGCCAGCGCCTTTGAGAGCACCAGAAAACCGGGCAGAGCGGCGATAACCGCACCGAAGCCATATTCTGAGGCGGTGTTCATCGCGGCCAGAATTGCGCCACCCACCGCAGTACGGCTTCCTTCTGCCAGTCTTCCATGAATATTGCGATATCCGAAAATCACCACCAGCAAAATTCCGGCAATGAGCGCTGCTTCAACGGCCCAGATAGCGGTGATTTTGGCGACATTTGTAGTGATCGGGGCGGCAAGTCCTGGCAACTCCAGTTGGTGACTCGCACCGTACCAAACAGGGATCCACCAGGTAAACAACAAGTTCAACAGCCCCACCAGAATCAACGGTGAAATCGCAATGAGTGGATTCGGCAAATTGATGTTGTCTGGCGTTTCAGGTTCATTAAGTAACTCTGTGCCGTAACCTTCATTTTTTGCATGCGCTTTACGACGCTGTCGCTCCAGATAGATAAGCCCGACGGCAATGATAAACAGTGAACCAATGAGCCCCAGCCACGGCGCGGCCCAGGCGTTGGTGCCAAAGAAACTGGTGGGAATAATGTTCTGGATTTGAGGTGTGCCGGGCAGAGCGTCCATAGTAAAAGAGAATGCTCCGAGGGCCACCGTTGCCGGTATAAGCCGTTTGGGGATATTACTCTGTCGGAACAATTCAGCCGCGAACGGATAAACGGCAAATGCCACCACAAACAGCGACACGCCGCCATAGGTGAGTAATGCGCATACCAGCACAATCACCGGAATCGCATGCCGCCGCCCGAGAATGTTGATTGCAGCAGCGACAATCGAACGAGAAAATCCTGAAAGCTCAATCAGTTTTCCGAACACGGCCCCGAGCAGAAACACCGGGAAGTACAATTTCACGAAGCCGACCATTTTTTCCATGAACAGACCGGTAAATGCTGGGCCAACAGCCCCCGGATCGGTGACAAGAACAGCGCCTAATGCCGCGATGGGGGCAAAAAGGATAACGCTGTATCCGCGATAGGCTGCCAGCATTAGCAGCCCAAGCGCGGCAAGGGCGATTAATACACTCATCGGGACTCCTCAATATCGTTGTTATAGTGGGTACAGCGAGAGAAGTTAGGGTTTCAGGGCGAAGCGAAGCTGATGTTCCCGACGCTGCTGGATGTACTGCTTCCGCGATTCATCCCAGCGGTAAAATCCCTGACCGCTACGTACGCCGATGTCTCCACGTTCCACTTTTTCGGCAACTAACGACATCATGTCGCTGCCAGTCGCCAGTTCAGGGAGAAGATGGCGACAAATATCCTGCACCGTCGAAAGTCCGGTCATGTCGGCGGCCTCCAGCGGGCCGACCATGGCATAACGTCGCCCAAGCGAGGCGCGCATGACCTGATCGACTACTTCGGCACTGGCGATGCCGCTTTTTACGATATGCAGGGCTTCACGCAACAGTGCAAATTGCAGACGGTTGCCGACAAATCCTGGCGCAGCGCGATCCAGCAACACAGCTTCCAGTTGCAGTGACACAAGCAAGTGTTGCAGCCAGTGCAAATGCTTTGGCTCGGTAACGCTGCCGGGGACAATCTCTACAAGTGGAATGAAGTGCGGCGGATGCCAGAAATGGGCGATCAGCAGTCGTTGCGGGTAGCGCATCTTCGCTGCCAGATCATCGGGCGGCAGACCGCTGGTATTGCTGGCGACAATGGCCTCAGGAGAAATAAGTGTTTCAAGCTCGGCATATAATGCGTGTTTTAGTTCAAGCCGCTCCGGGATCGCCTCAATCAGTAGTTGCGAGTCGGCGATGTCAGCAAGAGAGGTCGTGCCGTGAAGGCGTTTAAGCACATTCTCTTTTCCCGAGGCAGTAAACTGTTCGCAGCTAATCAGTTCATCAAGAATCCCGGCTGCAACTACGGGGATTTCAGCAATCCGGCTCTGCTCGGTATCGTACAGCCAGATATCATGACCAAAGCGGGCGAAATGAGTGGCAATCCCCACGCCCATCAATCCGGCGCCCAGTACCGCAAATTGTTCAGTTTGCATGGTGTTCTCCTGTGGTTCTTTCCAGCGTCAGCGCCACGCCCTGACCGCCACCGACGCACAGCGTCGCCAGCCCTTTTTGCGCATTACGTCGCGCCATTTCATAAATGAGAGTGACCAGAATGCGGCAACCAGAAGCGCCAATAGGATGCCCAAGTGCGATTGCGCCGCCGTTAACATTCACTTTGTCGTTATCCCAGTTCAGTTCGTCGCCAACGGCCAGCGCCTGCGCTGCGAAAGCTTCGTTTGCTTCAATAAGATCAATATCTTCCAGCGTCCATCCGCAACGCTTAAGACATTCGCGGGTAGCGACGACCGGACCGATGCCCATAAAGGCAGGATCGACGCCAGAAACGGCATAACCGGCCACCCGAGCCAGCACAGAGAGGCCAAGTTCGGCAGCTTTGCTGGCGCGCATTAACATGACTGCGGCGGCACCATCATTGATGGAAGAGGCATTTCCCGCGGTGACGCTTCCTGCCCCCGGAAGAAAGGCCGGTTTCAGTTGCGCCAGTTTTTCCAGTTGCGTCCCGGAACGTGGTTGTTCGTCGGTATTTACCCAGCGTGGTGGTTTTTTACCTTGTGGTACGCTGACCGGAGTAATTTCGTCTGCAAAGCGCCAGGCTTCCATTGCGGCAGCGGCTTTTTGCTGAGAACGTAGCGCGAATGTGTCCTGGCGCTCGCGACTGATGGCATATTTTTGCGCCAGGTTTTCTGCAGTAATGCCCATGTGGTAATCATTGAAAGCATCCCATAGTCCGTCATGAACCACGCTGTCTTTCATGCTGGTATGCCCGAGGCGTAAACCTGCCCGCGCGCCATCAATAAAATAGGGCGCGTTGCTCATGCTTTCCTGGCCACCTGCGATAATGATCTGTGCATCACCACAGCGGATCGCCTGCACGGCCTGGTGTACGGCTTTCAAACCGGAACCACATACCAGGTTGATGGTAACGGCGGGTGTATCGTGGCTTAACCCGGCTTTGAGCGCCGATTGCCGTGCTGGGTTTTGTCCGCTTCCGGCAGTCAGGACCTGACCAAAAATCACTTCATCGATCTGTTCTGCTGCAAGTGCGGTTTTCTCCAGCAATGAACGGATGGTGGCAGCGCCGAGATCAACCGCAGAAAGTGGTGCGAGAGCGCCATGAAAACAGCCAATCGGCGTGCGCGTAGCGGCAACAATAACAACGTCCTGCATGGTGATTCCTCAGTTGAATTGCATTTCCGGGACATGTTCCGGCACAAACAACTTACCGGCGGTTTTGGCGACGATTTCCGCAACGCTGATTCCCGGCGCGCGCTCGCGCAGAATGAAAGCGCCGTCAGCAATTTCCAGCAGAGCAAGGTCGGTTAAGACGCGTTTGATGCAGCCGACGCCAGTCAATGGCAGGGTACAGTCGGGAAGCAGTTTGGATTCGCCGGATTTGGAGGCGTGGGTCATTACCACAATAATATTCTCGGCACCGGCAACCAGATCCATGGCACCGCCCATGCCTTTAACCATCTTGCCGGGGATCATCCATGAGGCAATGTTGCCATTCACATCCACTTCAAATGCGCCAAGCACAGTCAGATCCACATGGCCGCCACGGATCATGGCGAAAGATTGCGCCGAATCGAAAATTGCCGCGCCTTTCCGTGCGGTAACGGTTTGTTTACCGGCGTTAATCATGTCGGCGTCCAGTTCATCTTCCGTAGGAAATGCGCCCATTCCCAGCAAACCGTTTTCTGACTGCAACATCACATCCATCCCGTCAGGAATGTAGTTTGCCACCAGGGTCGGGATACCAATGCCGAGATTGACGTAATAGCCATCGCGCAATTCGCGGGCGACTCGCATCGCCATTTGTTCACGGGTTAACATGGTCAGGCTCCTTTGCGGCTAAGGGTGCGTTGTTCAATGCGTTTTTCAAATTGCCCCTGAATGACGCGATTAACAAAAATCCCTGGGGTATGGATTGCGGCAGGATCAAGTTCACCAGGCGGCACAATCTCTTCCACTTCCACCACGGTGATTTTTCCGGCAGCCGCCATCAGTGGGTTGAAGTTTTGCGCGGTATGACGATAAATCACGTTGCCGTACCAGTCGGCTTTCCAGCCTTTGACCAGGGCAAAATCACCGGTGATAGCCTGTTCCATTATGTACGGGCGACCGTTGAATTCGCGGACTTCTTTCCCTTCGGCAACGGGTGTACCGTAACCGGTGGCAGTAAAGAACGCCGGGATGCCCGCGCCGCCTGCGCGCAGTTGTTCTGCCAGGGTTCCTTGTGGTGTGAGAATCGCCTCCAGTTCGCCGTTAAGCACCTGTTTTTCAAACAAAGCATTTTCGCCAACATAAGAAGCGATGACTTTACGGATCTGTCGGGTTTCCAGCAGTACACCCAGTCCAAAACCGTCTACGCCACAGTTATTGGAAACCACCGTCAATGCGGTTACTCCACGGTGGCGAACTTCAGCAATCAGATTCTCCGGGATGCCGCACAGGCCAAAACCTCCCGCCAGAATCGTCATCTCATTGGTAAGTCCTTCAAGCGCCTCGTGATACGTAGCGACCCGTTTATCCAGCCCAGCCATACAGTTGCCCTCCAGTTGTCCTTTCCAACATCATTAAGGGCAAAAAATGATTTGTTAATTTTAAATTTGTGACTCATTCATTTGTATTATTTATAAATATAATGTTAATTAAATGTATTCAACAAGTTAACGGAATACCAGATGAAAATGAGCATCAAACAGTTACGCGCGTTTTTAGCGGTAGCTCACACTCTGAACTTTGCCCATGCCAGTGAACGGCTGAATATGTCGCAGCCTGCGCTAAGTCTTGCCATTAAAGGACTGGAAGATGCCTTAGGGGGCGCTTTACTGCTGCGTACTACGCGAAAAGTGACGTTAACCCAGGAGGGGGAAACGCTATTGTCGATGGCACGGCCTTTGCTGGCTGACTGGGATAACACCGAAGAGGCCATGCGTCAGCGATTCACGCTCAGGCGGGGCAAAGTCTCAGTGGCAGCGATGCCGTCATTTGCGGCCAACGTTTTGCCTCCGGTGCTGAAAACCTTCCGCGATTGTTATTCAGGGATTAACGTCACTGTGCACGATGTGGTGAATGAGCTGGTAATCGAAATGGTGAGTGAAGGGCGCGTGGAGATGGGGATTGCCTTTGAACCTGACTATTGCGGCCATTTGCATTTTATCCCGCTGGGCGTGGATCGGTTTGTTGCTATTGTTCCAGCCGATTCCCGACTGACAAATCGGCAACGCGTGAGCTGGCGGGATTTGCTGACGCTCGATTTTATCACCCTCCAGCGACCGTCAGCCGTCAGGTTGATGCTGGAAGAGGAATTGGCACAAAGTGGAACGCAACTGGAAGTGGCGCTGGAAAGCCATCAACTGGTTACGGTTGGGCGGCTGGTGGCAAACGGTTTGGGGGGCAGCGCTGTGCCTGCACTGTGCCGCAGGCAGATGAGCGAATTGGGCGCAGTGTGTCTGGAACTGGATAATCCGGTGATTGAGCGACGGGTAGGCGTTCTGCGTTCGTCACACCATAAGCTTTCTACTGCGGCGCAAGCGTTGATGGAAACGTTAAAAAAAACCTATGACGCATAACGTTTCCACAGACATGCAATAGCCGGATGCCGCGTCTCTACAGCGCCCGCCAGCACCGGATCTCACGTCCGTCCTCCCTTATTGTTAATGATTGCCGGACTTCACATCCGTGGGTTGCCAGAGGGCAACGTTCACGGAAAAAACAGCCCGGCGGCAACGTGCGGTTTCCTGGTAGTTCCGTTTTACGCAATGCCCATTCTTCCTCCAGCGGTTTATCAATGGCGGGGAGGGAATCCAGCAATAATCTGGTGTATGGATGTGCCGGAGCTGTCAGCACCTGTTGCGCGTCTCCTAGTTCAACAATCTGTCCGAGATACATCACCGCCACCCGATCGCTCATATGACGTATCACCGAGACATTGTGTGAAATCAGCACATAAGTCAGCCCGCGATTTTCCTGTAGCGTTACCAGTAAATTGAGGATCTGCGCCTGCACGGAGATATCCAGCGCCGAGGTGGGCTCATCAAGCACAATCACGTCAGGCTGCGAAGAGAGTGCTCTGGCAATGGCGATACGTTGCCGCTGCCCGCCTGAGAACGCATGAGGCAAGCGGTCGAGATACTCCGGACGAATACCCACCTGCACAGCCAGCTCCTCTGCCAACGCTCGCCGCTGTTGTTCACTACTACGCTTAGCAATCCAGAGCGGTTCCGTGATGATGCGCCACACCGGTAAGCGCGGATTAAGCGAAGAGAGCGGGTCCTGAAACACCATCTGCATAATGCGTTGTGATCCTGAACGGATGTACTGCCCGTGGCTCGGTTGCAGCATACCCATTAAAAGCTGCGCGAGGGTGCTTTTGCCGCAGCCTGACTCACCGACGATCCCTAAGGTTTCACCACGACGGATCTGTAAATCAATACCATTGATGGCATGAACATGTTCCGTAGTTTTACCAAGCCAGTTTTTTCGGGCCGGGAAATTGATATGGACGTCGCGTAACGTTAATAACGTGTCAGACACTAATGACCTCCTGCTGAGGATACCAACAGGCGCAGCGGTGGTTGTTGTCACCACACGCTGTCAGCGCCGGGACGTTTCCACACTGTGTACCTGCCGCATAGCAACGATCGCGAAAAGCGCAGCCGTCAGGCAAATGGGTGAGGTTTGGTACCGTCCCTGGAATGGCGGGTAATGGCTGGCGTGGTATTCCATGTTCCGGTGCGCATTGCAGCAAACCAATGGTATACGGATGCCGGGGATGATGGATAACGTCTGCCGTCATACCGCTCTCGATCACGCTTCCGGCATACATCACGTAAACGCTATCGCACAGTTGCGACACCACGGCCATATCATGGCTGATGAACAGTACCGCAGTTCCACTGGCGCGGGCTTTATGTTTAAGCAGACGCAGTACCTGCAACTGTACCGTGACGTCCAGCGCCGTAGTCGGTTCGTCGGCAATAATCAATTGCGGCTCGCAGGAGAATGCCAGCGCAATCATTACCCGCTGGCGCATACCACCTGAAAGCTCAAACGGATAGCGCGACATAACTTCCACGGCATCCGGGATTTGCATCTCTTCCAGCAGGGCAATCGCTTTAGCTCTGGCTTCCCGACGACTTATTGGTTGATGATGGCGGATCACGTCCATCATCTGAAGACCTATTCGACGTGTCGGATTTAGGGCGGTCATCGGTTCCTGAAAGATCATCGCCACTCGTGCGCCGCGCCACTGACGAAGCTGTTTTTCCCGAGCGTTAAGAGCATCTTCTCCCAGCAGTGAAATATGTCCCCGATGTACGCAATAACTGCCCGTCGGTAACAGACGCATAATCAACATTGCAGTGACTGATTTACCCGAGCCGGATTCTCCCACCAGACCGACAATTTCACCGCGGTTGATTTTCAATGACACATTGTTGAGCGCGTGAACGTCGCCGTTAAAACCGGAGAAACTCAAATGCAGTTGTTGAATGTCCAGAACGGGTTGGGTCATGACTGCTTTCCTCCTGCTTTCGGGTCAAGCAGATCGCGAATACCATCACCAAAGAGATTGAACCCGACGGCGGTAAGCAAAATCGCTGCCCCCGGAAATGCGCAATACCACCATTGATCGAGCACATAGTTGCGACCATTCGCCACCATCGCCCCCCATTCAGCACTCGGTTGTTGAGCACCCAGGCCAATAAATCCCAACGTGGCGGCCATTAAAATCGCGCTACCAATATCCAGCGATGCCTGCACAATCAGCGGCGGCAGGGAGTTACGTAAAATATGCCAGTTGATCAGATGCCAGCGTGACGCACCGAAGGTTTTCGCCGCCTGAACGAAAGTGTACTGGCGGACAACTAATGTTTGCCCCCGCGCCAGGCGCACATAAAACGGGATTCGCACGATAGCAATCGCCAGCATGGCGTTAAACAAACTCGGTCCAAGTGCGGCAGCCAGCGCCATTGTCAGCACCAGCGAAGGAATCGACAGCATAATGTCCATGATGCGCATGATGATCGCGTCTGCGCGTCCGCCAAGCACACCGGATAGACACCCGAGTAGCGAACCCATCATACCCGCAATGGCGACCACCACTAATCCGGCGAGAATTGATTGCTGACTGCCGACCAGTACGCGGCTAAACAGATCGCGTCCCACTTCATCGGTGCCAAACCAGTGCGCCGCAGAAGGCGGCAAAAGGCGGGCAGTTAAATCAATGGCGTTGGGATCATGCGTCGCCAGCCACGGTGAAAAAATCATCATCAATAGCATTAATACAATGATGACTGCGCCGGTCACGGTGAGCGGACTGCCTTTCAGCATCCATACCAGTTTTGCACCGTTAAATCGCGTTTGTTTTGGTGGGCGTACGACGGACGTTTCCTCGCTTAGCATCATTCATCACCTCCACGTCCGATACGCGGATCAATCCACAAATAGAGCAAATCCACCACCAGGTTGACCAGCACATAAGCAAATGAAACCACGACGGCAAAGCCCATCACTGCCGGGAAGTCGAGCGCCTGTATTGATGTTACTACCCATGCACCCATTCCGGGCCAGGCAAAAACGGTTTCGGTGAGCACTGCGCCATACAACAAATCGCCCAGCGCCAGCCCCAATACGGTAATCGAGGGGATCAACGCATTGGGTAGCGCATAACATAAAACGATATACCAGCCGGGCAAGCCGCTGGCCCGGGCGGTACGAATGTAGTCTTCACTCAATTGTTCCAGCATAGCTGAGCGGATCTGGCGAGCGACAATCCCCAGGTGAACGAACGCCAGCGTTAATGCCGGTAAGATGAGATGTTGCAGCGCATTGAAGAAGACTTCACCGTTGCCTTCAAGCAGCGCATCGAGCAGATAAAAGCCGGTAACGTGCGTTGGTGGATCCAGCCAGTCATCAAGCCTTCCGCCGCCGGGAAGAATTTGCAGATGACCATAAAACAGCACAATGACGCCCAGCCCAAGCCAGAACGCAGGTGTGGAGATTCCGGTAATGGCCATTATTCGCACCAGATGATCCAGCCAGCGATTTCGCCAGACTGCAGAGAGTATGCCCAGCGGGATACCAACCAGGAGTGCCAGCAGCAGGGCGCAAAATGCCAGTTCCAGCGTCGCCGGGAAAAATATGCGCAACTCTTCCAGCACCGGACGCCCGGTACGAATGGATGTTCCCAGGTCACCCTGAAACAGGTCGCTGACGTAGCGGTAAAACTGTACGTACAGTGGCTGGTCCAGTCCCAGTTGCTGGCGAATATTATCCACGATAGCATCGCTGGCGCGGTCACCCGCCAGTAACCGCGCCGGATCGCCGGGGATCAGGTGCGAGATAATAAACGTAATCACGCAGACGCCCGCCACCACGAGCACCAGCCCCCAGCAGCGTTGGCGTAAAATACTCCAGAAGGTCACGTTATTTACTCATGGTATTGATATTGAAGACCTGTTCCAGCATGGGATTGAACACAAAGCCTTTCACCTCTTTGTTCATCGCCAGTTGGTAGTTTTTCTGGAACAGGTACACATAAGCAGCGTCATCAATGACGATTTTCTGTGCCTGCTGGTAGTCCCGGGTACGCTGCGTCTGGTCGGTGGTCGCTAGCGCATTGCGCAGTAACTTATCGACCTCACTGTTTTCATAGAACGAGCGGTTACCCGGCAGACCTTTTTTGTCGGACTCAAACCAGTAATTCATAAACATATACGGGTCGGCAAAATCCGGACTCCAGTTGCCAATCGCGATGTCGTAATCACCTTTACCCACTCTGTCGCGCATGGTGGCGTTCGCCAGCTTTTCCAGCTTCACATTGATGCCCAGCTTGTTGAGGCTGGATTGTGTTGCCAGAGCAATAGGTTCCCAGTTCGGGTCGTTATCGGAGTAGAGAAACGTCAGGCTGGTGGGTTTGCTCGTCACTTTATCCCATTCGGCTTTGGCTTTCGTTTCGTCATGGTTGTATTGCATTGCCGTCGCATCGTATCCCCACATGCCTTCCGGAATCGGGCCGCGCATTTGTTTTCCGTTACCACTCAGAATGCCGTTAACCATACCCTGATAATCGGTAGACCAGGAAATGGCCCGACGCAGATCCGCCTGATTAAGTGGCGCTTTGCTGTTATTGAGATACAGATAGGTGACGCGCAGTGACGGATACTCTGCCACGTTGACTTTGTTTTCCTGCTTCAGGGCGTTGAGTTGATCCACCGGCAGCGCATCGGCAATGTCAATGTCGCCACGGGAGAGCTGCAGGCGACGGGAGGCACTTTCACCGATAATTTTTACCGATACCCGTTTGAAGTTCGGTTTATTGCCGGGGTAATGCGGATTTGGCACCAGAACTAATTGCTGACCTTTTTGCCAGCTTTTCAGCATAAACGGTCCGGAGCCAGCGGTATTTTGCGCGAGGAAACCACGGGCATCATCGGCCGCATGTTCTTTTAAGACCGCCGGATTGATAATGGATGCACCGTCATTCGCCAGCGTGTAGAGGAACGGTGCGAATGGCTGGCTAAGGGTAAACCTCACCGTATGTTCGTCGGGAGCATCAATCTTTAAATCTTTGGGAAATGCTTCTGCTGGCCCCTGACCGATTTTTAGTAACCGCTCAAAAGAGAGTTTTACTGCTTCGGCAGTGACGGGTGTGCCATCGGCAAATTTAGCATTGTCCTTCAGGGTGAACGTCCACTCTTTTTGATCGTCAGACGCTTTCCAGCTACTCGCCAGATCGCCTTCAACGTCTGTTGAGCCTTTATCACCGTCCGTTTTGTACTGAACCAGTCGCTGCTAAGACGGGTAGGTCACTGTCCAGTCGTTATTATCAATTGTTACCGCCGGGTCGAGGGTTTGTGGGTCGGCAGCTTTACCGATCACCAGCATATCTTTCGGTACGGCGGCGTGCGCAACCGGCATTGTTGTGGCAAGGACGATCGCGAGCAATGTAGGACGAAACGAAATCGATCTCTTCATGACAGTTTCCTGATTAACTGGCGTGCTGTGTGCCAGGGAATATAAAACAGGTGAATTGATCAGCGAGTAGTGGGTAACTCGCTGCCTGGGGTAATTCGAAGTGCCACCATTCGCTCGGGATACCGACAAAGCCACCGCCAGTCATAATCGCATTCAGCAACAGGCGATTGCGCTGAGCGGCGGGCGGGACGGAAGGATGGTAAGCATGGGAACGTTCGTGCATTTCATCGAACTCTGCGCCCATATCGAGGATGTTCCCGTGCTCATCACGAAGCGTCAGGTCGATCGCCGTGCCACGGCTGTGATTAGAACCGACCGTCACATCAACAACATATTGCGGGTCTGGGCAGGTTTGCCACAACATCGCCTGTGCTTGTTGTGGGCGATACGCATCGTAAATCACCAGTTGTAAGCCTGACAGCTGGGCGATACTGATACTTTTCGCCAGCGCGGTAATCGCATCCTTGTGTAACAGACAACGCGCTTGCTGATAAATAGCTTTACCTGTGATGTTATCAGCGCAGGCGTATTTCAATTCGATCTCCAGATCAGGGAAGATCACGGCTAAATCAACCAGTTCGGTGGTATCCGACATAAACGGTTCCTGTATAAGACAAAAATTGCTGCGCTTTCCGCTTATGCAGATCTCATGCCATGCCGGGATAAGCGCCAGAATGCTGGCTTAAAGTTATATTTTTTAACTTTTGATCAACATTTGTGCAGCGTAGTGCAGTTTTGGTGCAAGAGGGGAAGTTAAGGAAGGAATCTCCCGGAATCGTAGCTGAAATCACAGTATTTAAGTGACAGTGTCACGTTAAATGAAAACCCGCGAGTGCGGGCGAGAGGGATTTGTCAGATTTTCAGCGGTAACACGCTACTCATCCAGCCTGGAATTTCTTCGGCGGGCAGGGGGCGGGAAAAGAAATATCCCTGAATAACGCGACAGTGAATCTTGCGTAGCATCTCAAATTGCTCTTTGGTTTCGACGCCTTCCGCTACGACGGTTAAATTGAGGCTTTGCCCAATGCTGGTAATAGCTTCAAGTAAGGCAAGGATGCGTTTTTCAGTCAGACAACGATCAACAAAGCTTTTGTCAATTTTGATTTCCGTTACCGGAAGACTGACTAAGCGGGATAACCCGGAAAAACCCGTGCCAAAATCATCCACCGATAAACCCACGCCCATGTCGCGCAGGATCTGGATGCGCTTAAAAATTTCCGTATCGTGTTCCATCATCATGCTTTCGGTGATTTCCACCGTTAGCTGGTGGCCGTCAATGCCCCAGACTTGCATTGCATCAGACACCTGATTAGGCAGCTGATTACTGCGGAAGTGCAGCGCAGACAAGTTAACGGATAACGCTGGAATATGAATATTCTGGCTACGCCATTCTGCTAACTGACGGCAAGCTTCTGCGATGACCCAACGCCCAATATTTTCGATTTCACCGATCTCTTCTGCGAGAGGAATAAACCGTGAAGGGGGCACATGACCATGCAGTGGATCGTGCCAGCGAGCAAGGGCTTCGATGCCGTACAGTTCACCCGTTTCTGCGAAGATTTGCGGTTGGTAAACCAGTTTCAGTTGGTTATTGCTAATCGCTTCTTTCAGCGCTGCGCCTAATATCAATCGTTCTTTCACCATTTCGTTCATCGCCGGGCTGAAGAACTGCCAGCCGTTACCGCCATTTTTGCGAATAAAATCCATTGCATTGTGAGCAGTGGAGAGCAGGTAATCGCGGTTTTTACCCACGTCGTAGCTGATGCCAATGCTCAAGGTGAGCGGGAATGGTTTATCGTCAATCATTATCGGCTTGCTGACCACATTCCGTAGCTCATCGGCGATTTGGGTAATGTTACTGACGTCGTTTTCCAGGCTCACGAGGACAAACTGCGTACCTTCGATACGACAGAGATACTGATCCGGTTTGAGTTTTTCACGAAAGCGATTGACCACTTCCAGCAATGCCTGATCGGCCCACGCATAGCCAAGGCTATCAATCACATCCTGAATATGGTCAACACCGATGAGATAGACCACCGGAGAGACGGCTTTGTCGACCAGGTCATCGAGGTAATTGTGCAGGTTATTGCGATTTGGCAGACCGGTCATCGGATCAAATTGGATGAGTTGTTCAATATGCTGACGGCTTTTTTCCTGTTCCAGCGCCAGCGCGGCCATATGCTGGCTGATATCTGCCACGCGTTCGATAAAGGCGCTGGTTTCTGCTCCTGACGAGGTTTTAATTTGCAGGATCCCCGCCGGTGCGCCATCACGCTGACGAATGGTCGCTGACCAGCTTTGCGCATTTTGAACTTCTGTACCGTGCGAAGATGACGCCCAGTGTATCGGCATCCCGTTGCGCAGCGCGAACAGCGAAACATGCGATTCGTTGAGAACAGATTCGATGTTACGACAAATGATTTCCCCCATTTCATGAAATGGCGGGCTGCTGCACATGGCGGCGAGAATATTGCCTTCAAGCTGGCGGATTTGCCGTTCTTCGGTGATATCCGAGAAAGTCATTACCAGGTTCTGCAGATGCGCGAGCACATCATAGACCGGGCTGATAGAGGCTTTAATCCAGATTTTTTCACCGGTGCGCGTCAACAGCAGAAATTCGTCCTGATCGCGGGCGGTTTTCCATAGCAACTGTTGTAAACGAATGCGGTTATCAGCAGGGAATTCTGGAATGTTCAGGAGTGTATCGGGCTGCATACCGCTGGCTTCGCTAATGCAGTAACCAAACATTTCGGTAAATGCGCGATTGCACTGCACAATATGGCGTTCCGGATCGAGGACAATCACCGGTCGGTCGAGATGGTCAACGGCAATAATCAATTGTCGGGTCTGTTCTTTTTGCGCCATTTCTACGCTGGCATCCCGTACCAGCGCCAGGTAATAAATTTTACCCTCGGCGCTCACTTTCGATAGCGCAAAACGGGTCCAGATTTTACTGCCGTCTTTTTTCTCCAGCTGCAGCTCCCGACTCATCCCCTCGACGCGCGCTTTACCGCCTTCACGGTTGTGACGGATGTATTCAGGATGCGCGGGACGCAAATCCCGCGGAATCAGCATATCAATGTTATTGCCAATGACTTCTTCACGTTTGTATCCCCAGAGCTTCTCTGCGGCGGGGTTGAAAAACATCACTTCATCATTTTCGTTAATTAACACCGCGCCCATCATATTTTGCTCAAGGGCGGGGAAAAAAATGCCATCGGCGGCATTATCCGCATCGGTTAGCTTCATGATTACCTCTGCATCCTGGCGCATCTAAAGACTGGCTTTCCAGAGTTCAACACGGTTTCTACCTCGTCTTTTGGCGATATACAGAGCTTCATCGGCTATTTGAATGAGGCGCTCATAGTCAGGATGACCATTAAACATGGCGGCACCGATGGAAAGTGAGAGGGCAATATCTTCGCCGTTTGCGGCTTTCAGTTTGGTTTTCTCCACCCGACTGCGAATACGTTCTGCGGTACGTAACGTTTCGTTTTCCGAAGCTTCAGTCAAAACAATGATAAATTCATCTCCCCCGTAACGAAAAACATAATCACTACTGCGGACGTTGTCATAAAAGGCCTGAGAAACTTTACGCAAAATTTCATCACCGGTGTTATGGCCCCACGTATCGTTGATCTCTTTGAATTTATCAACGTCAATAATCAGCACTGACAGGGGGGTTCCGGTCCGGTTGGCATGGGCAATTTCGCGTTTAAAGATGGTCGGCAGGAAGCGGCGGTTAAGTAATTTTGTCAGTACATCCATACCCACTTCGTGGCGAGATACTTCTTCAAATAATTCACGCAGCAAGGTAATAATTTGCGATACGGTATTTCTTATCTGTAATAAAAATCTCACTCGCAGAGTTTTGTTGCTCAAATTTTTTGTATTACGTATGGTTTGATTAAAAATACCGTCGAAATCCTGAATCAGGCGGGAGATATGACCCACTTCGGCAATGCCGCTAAAATAATGTCGACCTTTATGGTTAAACCACAGGCCAAAATCAGCCTGGCTTAAAGGCAAACTACTGCCTAAATCAGAATCCAGCAGAACTTTATAGATAATGTCAATTTCCCATGAAAGGATTGAGGCTATTTGGCGTTCTTTTTCTTCTTCGGCGTTTTCCAGTAACGAGAAGATACGATAGTTTTCATCTTCTTTTGAGGCACTACTGTCACTAAAGGTAAACGCGCGGGTCATGACTTCCATCGCGATATCAATACTGTTAATCGAGAAATGGTAGACCTGAAGTTTTTCTGCGGCAGAATAATCCGAAGAGAAAATCACCGGATAGAGGATTTTTTTCAGCACCCGAAACCCCATCTCGACAATTTCTACTGGAATGCCGATGCGGGCATGCACTTCTGCGACGGTATGCTGGATTTGTATTAGCCTTTCAACATCGTCAACCTGGGCAGAAAGCACATTAATAATCCAGCGTTCCATCGCACTTTTCAGCTGCCGCTCAACTTGTTCATTACTCAAGAATTCTTCGGCATGCGGGTCGATACGGACAATTCGGTAAAACTCAATACTCAGATAATGGGCATGCGCAACGGCAATTTCCGCGGCTTTAGCACGAATGAGCGGATCTGCTTGTTCGACAAGCCCGGTCCACTCATCTTTCATTCTTTTAAAATACATCTCCATAATTCACACCCTTATAAGGCTGGGAAAGCAGACGGAATCAAAAACGAAACGCAACGTGCGAGATCGACTAACTGCACATATTCTCCTGAAATATGAAGATATACTGAAAACAAATAAGCGACTTAGGACAGTTTCAATCTACGCTACTGTTCTTCAGAAGAGTATAGCCCATCGTAATTATTTTTCGGAAACAGCGAATACCGTAGGGTTTTCATATTCATACATTTTTATTAGGGGTTTTATGGCTATTAAACTAAGAGTGGTTAATTGCGTGGTTAATTTGGCTTAAATAAGCATGATTATTAGTGGGATATTTCAAGAGGATAACAAGCCGGTGAGTAAAGCACCGGCCATGTTACAAGTTTAACTGCCCCAACGACTTTGCAAATAGCTGACCGCTTGTTGAGTCTGAGGTTTGTTCAGATAGTCCTCACGGAACAAGATTGTGCCGCTGATTTCTGGTACAGCATCGTTAAGATCGAGCTGCTTTTTCAGTTCCGGTACGCCACCGTTAATCATCCAGTCTGGTTCTATCTTTGAAGGTTCACCCACTTTATAGAAAGCGATACCGATATACAGGCGGGTCTTAGTTGGTTTTACGACATCCGCCCACCATTTTGCCAACACGTCATAACGCGCGGCACTCCGCGAGAATGGCCAGTAAATTTGGGGGGCAATGTAATCCAGCAATCCTTGTTCCACCCATCGGCGCGTGTCAGCGTAGGATTCGTCATAGGCTGCCGCGCCTCGGGTATCAGAACCGAGCGGATCGTGTGATCGGTTACGCCACACGCCTGCCGGGCTAACGCCAAATTCGACTTCCGGCTTAATGCTTTTAATGGTGTGCGAAACCTTCGCAATTAACTGCTGGGTATTGTTGCGCCGCCAGTCTGCTTTTGACGCAAATGCGCCTCCGTATTTGCGGTACGTCTCGTTATCATTTAACCGTGAGCCCGGCGACTCAGTATAAAAATAGTCGTCAAACTGCACGCCATCTACCGGATAGCGGGAAACCACTTCCGCGACTATTGATGTGATCCAGTCCTGAACCTCAGGGATGCCTGGGTCGAGGACAAACCGATCACCCGACGTTCTTATCCAGTCGCGGTGTTGCACATAGACGCTGGCCGGTTGTTGAGACAGGGTGCTATTCAGTTCCCTGATAGTACCAGGCTTTGTATTAACCGATACGCGGTAAGGGTTAAACCAGGCGTGTACTTTCATCCCACGCTTGTGGGCTTCGTCGAGCATAAATTGCAACGGATCGTAACCCGGGTTTTCGCCAATCTTACCGGTCATAAGATCGGACCACGGCAAAATTTTCGATGGCCATAGTGCGGTACCGTCCGGCTTGACCTGGAAAAAGACCGTGTTTATACCGAGACGTTGCAGATGATCGAGCTTGTCGATCATCGCCTGTTGTTGTACGCGGATCCGGCTGGTGGGGTTACTAATGTTAACCGAGGAAACCGGTGGCCAGTCGAGGCGAGACACCGTGGCCAGCCAGATGCCGCGCATCGGTTGTGATGATTGTTGCGCCGAGGCTGGTGGCTTTGAGCCTGCTGGTGGTGTCACCATTGAATCTGGAGGCGTGCTTTTACAACTACTCAGTAAAAGTGCCAGTGCAACCAGTGCCGCTGGTCTTCTAATCGCTAATTTCACGTTTCGGGAGCAGATATCCATATATGCTGGTTTCCGGTAAACAGATGTGCGCTCATTCTCGTACTTATCCCGGTTAAGTCAATACGACAACAGGCATGAAAAAGGGAGCGATGAATTATCGCTCCCTTGTGTTATTACCATTCAGACATGGTTAGTGTTTCTTGTCATTCATCACAATATGGTGTGGTGAACGTGCACGCGGGTGCAGGAAGAAGTGACCTTTCGGTGCGTTCTGGCTGTTGATTGGTTCCAGAGATACGCCGGTATTCGCTTTGCCTTTACGATCATGAACAGCATAGAGAATAAAGGGCAGGGCAAGTACCACCAGGAAACTAACGACCAGTAATTCAACATACATATCGGTAGAGTCACCCTGGATGTTATCCGGCGGCAGGAAGGAAACAATAAACGCCATAATTGAAGTCAGCAGACCGACAATTGCCACGACCAGTTTCACCCCTTTACCACCAGGGATATTAAATGTGCGTTTTAAGTCAGGATGTTTAAGAACCAACACAATGTAGCCAATAAACAGCATGAAATAAGCACACAGATAAATCACCACCGTCAGCGCCAGGGCGATCAGGAAGGACATATTGTTACCGCCACCAGTATTGGTGAGGATGATCAACGCGATAGTAGTAATCACCAGCTGCGAAATAACCAGCGTTACCGGTACGCCATTTTTGTTCATTTTAGCGAACGCCGCTGGCAGCAGGTTTTTCTGCGCGGTGACATACATCCCGCGAGAAGGGCCAACAATCCAGGAAGCGATTTCCGCCAGAACACCCAGCAACAGCAGTGCGGAGATCACGCGAACCGTCCACTCAATTTCCGGTGCCACATGTGACATCAGAACGGTAAAGGTTTGCATTACCCCTGCTGAGAGGTTGATTTCATTACCCGGAATAACCATCGCAATAGACAAGCCGCCAACAGAGCTTAAGCAGATTGCCGCCACCATCAGCAGTAACATCGCCAGCGGATAATCGCGACCGGGGTTGCGCATTTCATTGACGTGGGTTGCGGAAGCTTCTACCCCCATATAACTCAAAATGAAGGCAACAAACACAACCAGGGTGCCGACTTTAGAGAAATCAGGGAAGAAGGTTTTCGCATCCATTTCGATAGCAACGGGAGCACCGGAGTGCAGATAAATAGCCGCTAATGCGATCAAAATAAATGCAGGTAACAGGATACCGGCGAAGAAGCCAACTTTAGCAATTCGCGCCGTGTATTTCGTGCCACCAAACTGTGTTAATGCCAGCGCCCAAAGAATGATGAGTGCTGCAATAGTTTTGGTAATGGGGTCTTCATTCAACGCTGGCCATTTCAAAATGTAGGAGAGTGCCCCTAACACGAAATAGAGCATTGGAATAAAACCGATGGCGATTTGCAGATAGCCAAATGAGATCGCTGCAAACCCCCATCTCGGCCCCAGAGTATTTGATACCCAGGCGAAGACACCACCTTCTTCCCAGCCGTCGACGGTGGCCATTTCCGCAGCACAAAGCCCCACGGGAATAAACCATAAAATCCCGCCTAAAAGCAGGAAGAAGACTAATGAAAAGCCCGATGTTGCGAAGGTAGGGTATTCATAAACAGCCATTACCATCGACGCCGTTATGGCAAAGAATCCGAGTAATGTGAGCTGTTTAGCTTTACCTGTCTGTACTGATGTAGCCATATTATCCCCCTAAAACGGTATTCCTGTCGGAACCGCACCTGTTTTGTTCTGAAGCACATTCAGAACAATATTTTCCGTTGCTAATGCCAGTGAACAGACTTTGGAAATTGTCCCGAAACGGATTCGTTTCGGGACACCGTTACCGTTAAACGTTATCAGGTATGTTTAAAGCTGTTCTGCTGGGCAATACCCTGCAGTTTCGGGTGATCGCTGAGATATTTCAGGGAGGCTTTGTAGTCTTCCAGCAACAGTTCAGCAAAGTCCATTTCGAAGCCGCGACGACACATAATGCGCATCACCACGATGTCGGTCGCTTCACCGCCGAGAGTGAAGGCCGGAACCTGCCAGCCGCGCAGGCGCAGACGTTCAGAGAGGTCGTAGAGGGTGTATCCCGGATCTTCACCATCTTTCAGTTTGAAGCAAACCGCCGGGATGCCTTCGTCCGGGCGACCGGTACAGATGAACTCATACGGCCCCAGTTTGGCGATTTCATCCGCCAGATAAGCGGCAACCTGGTAGGAAGCGTTCTGTACTTTGGTATAGCCTTCACGACCGAGGCGCAGGAATTCATAGTATTGTGCAATCACCTGACCCGCCGGGCGGGAGAAGTTGATGGCGAAAGTCCCAATCTGACCGCCGAGGTAGTCAACGTTGAACACCAGTTCCTGCGGCAGCGCTTCTTCATCACGCCAGATAACCCAGCCGCAGCCCAGCGGAGCCAGACCGAATTTATGGCCTGAAGCACTGATCGATTTCACACGCGGCAGGCGGAAGTCCCAGACGATATCCGGGGCGACGAACGGTGCCAGGAAGCCACCGCTGGCGGCGTCGATGTGCATGTCGATGTCGATACCGGTGTCGACCTGGAATTTATCCAGCGCATCGTGCAGCGGTTGCGGGAACTCATAGTTACCGGTGTAGGTCACGCCAAAAGTCGGCACCACGCCGATAGTGTTTTCGTCGCAGGCTTCAATCATGCGTTTCGGGTCCATAAACAACTGACCGGGGCGCATAGGGATTTCACGCAGCTCCACATCCCAGTAACGGGCGAATTTATGCCAGCAGATTTGTACCGGGCCGCACACCAGATTAGGTTTATCCGTTGGCTTGCCTGCGGCTTCCATACGCTTGCGCCAACGCCATTTCATCGCCATCCCGCCGAGCATACAGGCCTCGGAAGAGCCAATGGTGTTGGTGCCAACGGCCTGACCATTTTTCGGCGCAGGCGCATGCCACAAGTCAGCAACCATATTTACGCAACGCAGGTCGATAGCTGCAGATTGCGGATATTCTTCTTTGTCGATCCAGTTTTTGTTAATAGATAAATCCATCAACTTGTGAACATTTTCGTCGTCCCAGGTCTGGCAGAACGTTGCCAGATTCTGACGAGCGTTGCCATCAAGATATAACTCATCATTGATAATCTGGAATGCGACATCATCGCGCATTTCGTGCAGCGGAAATCGTTTTGATTCTGCAATAGTGGAAATAGACTTCGCACCAAAACGTGAATCGAGTAATTCCGACCTTAAATCCGTTACTTGCTTCTTATCCATTTTAAACTCCTTAAAATGATTGGATCGCATTAAAAAAGTAGGATTTATCGATAAAGTAAGCAAGTGCAAAGGACTTGTGTTTAAATAACAAAATCCTAATGTTATTTATCGTGAGATATTATGGGAAAAATATATTTACGTTAAAAAACAATAGTGTAGGGTGTAATGGGTTGTAGTGTGGTGTTGTATGTCATTATTTTGACGCGCTTTCTAACTCTGGTGAATTATCACATAAAAATTAGCCCTTAAAATATCATTATTAGTACTCGGTTGTTATTTTGAACGCATTCATAAAATTATTATATAAAATAACGTCTGTTGCTAAAACCCCCGCCAACGATATGTTGACGGGGGACGTCATTATTTTGGTAGTAATACTCCGGTAAAGGTATTCACCGGATGAGAAAGATATTGTTTAACCGTAGTGTTAACATTATCTACCGTCATTTGTTTCAATAATTGCTCCTGCGCAGTCCATGTGGCAGGATCGTCATATTGAATAAGACTATTTACAATGGTGTTCGCTAATTGTTGAACGCTACGCTGTTGGATATCGAGGCTGCGCTGAACGTTTTGCTGGTATTCGTTCAGTTCTTGCTTACTGATCCCTTTAGCCAGACGCTTAACCATCACTTCATTCGCTAACGCTAACAGTTCTTCATGCCGTTCTGGTTGACAAGTAAAAGCCAGCAAATGGGTGATATCTTTGGCCTGAGGATCAACCGAGAGGCGAGAAGAAACGCTGTATGCCCCAGATGCCTGTTCACGAATATTAATGCGCAGATCTTTAGCCAGGGCAACGTTAAAGGCATCCAGCGCCATACGTGTCGCCAGATTAATAGGTGTCCGGGAATCATAACGATTCCACAGTGAAACCTGTGCCACAGGTTCATTTTGTTCTTCTACAGTAATCGATGCGTTGTCCGTCGCGCGAGTTAATGGTTTACCTGCGGCTAATGGCGAATCAGAGTGTTTTATTGATCCTAAGTAACGCGTAATTAACGGCAGAAGTTTGTCTTCTGCGACATTACCGACAACGACAAACGTGATATCCGCTGGAGATGAAAATAACTGGCGATCGGCTGCCAGCGCGTCTGCGGCAGTAAATTGTGCAATCTGTTTTTCTTGCAGTAATTTCGTACGATCATCAGCATAGCGCTTCTCATACATCTGCTGGGCGAATTTCTCTGCTGGACGTTGGTCTAGCGTTTTCAACGCCTGAATTTGAGCATTTTGTAGCGATGCCCAAATATTGTCATTAATCGTGCTGTGAGTGATTCGCTGGTTAATCAACTGGAAACCAGGTTCAGGATTATTAGCCCGCGCGCTCACGGAGAGCAACGTATTCAGCCCACTGACTTTGCTGCTCATGGTTACCGAGTTTTCCGCACTCCAGCGTTTCAGGCTGGAAGAGGAGAGATCACCAACGCCGCTGCCACTCACCGCTTTATTTGCCAGCGCGATAAGTGATTTTTGCTGCGCAGGGAAACTTAAATCACCTTTATTAGATACGGCAATAATTTGTAGCTTTTGCTCTTCACCCGCTGATTTTGCCAGAATAACCCTGGCACCATTAGAAAGTGTTAATGATGTCAGATTCTCAGCCAGTGTTTCTTTACTGCTAATTTCCGCCTGTGGGTCAGCGTCTACTGTTAACGATAAATTTCTGCCAGGGAAGATGTAAGCTGCCAGCTTTTTGTTGGCGTACTCTTTTTCCAGCGCCAGGATAGCCGCAGGAGATAATGCTTTGTTGGCTGCAACCTCGTTATTCACCATTTGCTCCCAAAATGCGTCCTGGTTCTTTCTTAGCTGCTGCCATTTTTCCGCCAGACTTTGCACGGTAATTTGCTGCCACAGACGTTTCGAAAGTTGATATGTCTCTTCCGGCGACAAGAACGGCGTATTATTTAATGAGCTGGATGCCAGGCGACTGGTCAGCATACGTAAATCACGTTCAGCTTGCTGATCAACCGCATTTTTCAGCCAGGTGAGACGGGTAGATTTGACATCATCGAGTTCTTCAGCAGAAAAACCATGCTGATCAATAGTTGCCAACTCTGCCATTAATGCATTCGCAGCATCCTGCATATTATCGTCTCGTGCATTTACACGGAAAAACAGCGACTGATAATCGGGTGCAATTCTAACGCTGCGCGCAGTGCCGCCAGAAATAGTCTTCAACTCGCCCGACTGTATGCGTTCCTGCAGACGCTGATTGAACAGCTGAACCAACATGCTCCATTCAGCTTGTTCGATAAAGCTTTGCTCATCGCTCACTTGCACCATTGGCAGGCGATAATAGAGTGCGATGCCGTTCACCCGGTTTTCTTTATCATTAATGATATTAAAGCGCAGGTGGTTTTCGGCTTTTGTCGGCCAGACGCGATTTTCAGCTGCTTTGTTAGCCGGAAGCTTACTTAAATTATCCTTAATCAGCGCCAGCGCTTCTTTACTGTCAATATCGCCGACCACGATAAAGGTCATATTATTTGGTTGATACCAGCGTTGATAAAATTGGCGCAATTGTGCCGGTGTGACCGTGGCGACAGTATCCATCAGGCCGATAGGTTCACGCTCTAAATTACGGGTATTTGCCAGCAGGAAAGGGCGGCGCGCCTGAGAGGTGCGCCATTTCGCATCCTGATGGGCACGCCATTCCTCAGTAATTACGCCACGTTCAGCGTCTACTTCGAGTTTTTCAAAGGTTGCGGCATTACTCCATTCACTGAAGATTGCCATCACTTGTTGCAGATTTTGTTTCTGCGTAGTCGGCAAACTCACCTGATACACCGTTTCGTCATAGCTGGTATAGGCATTAACATCGCGACCAAAACGCAGGCCCATTGACTCAAATGTTTCGATGACTTTATTACCCGGCCATGTTTTTGTGCCGTTAAACATCATATGTTCTACAAAATGAGCCACGCCGCGCTCATTGTCTTCTTCCTGCAATGAACCGGTATGAATTTGCAGCCATAAATTTACCTGATCCTTAGGTTGAGCATGCGGATAAATCATATATCGCAAGCCATTGTCCAGTTGCCCGGTAATTAACTTTTCATCCTGCGGTAAGGCGGCGGCAATCAGTCGCCCGGGGAGCAACAGAGTTGCCATTAACGTCAGTAAGAAACAGAGGTTTCTCATAATTATCTCCATGCGAAAACCGGGCGAATTTACCCGGTTAAGTAAAATCCGAACTATTAAAATTTCATGCTGACATCAAGCCAGAAAGTACGGCCACTGGCGTAGGTCGCCACGCCGGTATTCGTTGTATCAACAGCGGTTTTGCTATCCAGTACATTGAGAATATCGGCACTGATCGTCAGGTTTTGTTGTTTCAGAAATTGTGGCGTCCAGGACAAGCGGGTGTCCCAGGTCAGGCTGCTATCCAGTTTTTCGTCAACATACTGCTTGTAATCTGAATATTCGCTGATGTATTGCGCATTCGTCTTACCCAGGATAATGCGAGCTTTACGCGCTTCTTGCCAGGCCAGCGTATTCGCCCACACCAACCCGCTCGGTTGATGCGTGAAATCCATGTTTAAGGAGATCTTTAGTGGATTATTAAAATCCGCCACTGGAACGCTATCGTAAGAGACCAGATTACCGTTATAAACCACCCGGTTATCACCGGTATTGCTCTCCTCATAACCATTGTTTAACGACAAGTTGCCCTTGCTCTTGATATAGCTAAAGACAATTTGCGGGTTAATATCTACCTGGCTGATATGCAGGGGTTCGGCCAGTTCAAAACTGAGGTTGAACGAATGCGTTTTGGTTTTACCGTCGTTGTTATATTCAGTAATGGTGGTTTTAGTCGCGCTGTCGGTACGACTGCTTTTGCTGATTTGATCATGCGCTTCACGGTAAACATAGTTTGCGCGCGCAATAACGTTCTTACCGATTTTTTGCTGCAATCCCATTGCCAGTTCATCGTTATAAGGCGTTTTCAAATCCTGATAGCGCGTCAGGGTTTTATTGCCTGATACCGATTCCGTCCAGCTATTGCGGATATCACGTAATCCCATATCAAGAATATTCCCGCCATAGTAACGGTTATAACCTGCGGTAATCATTGAGGTTTGATCAGCAAAAATATCCCATTCCGTCATAAAGCGCGGGGAGATATTGTGGT
The DNA here is from genome assembly GCF_002965285.1 of Escherichia sp. MOD1-EC5990. Lineage (NCBI taxonomy): Bacteria > Pseudomonadati > Pseudomonadota > Gammaproteobacteria > Enterobacterales > Enterobacteriaceae > Escherichia > Escherichia sp. MOD1-EC5990. The sequence continues at coordinate 53,193 of NZ_PTRV01000013.1, forward strand.
TTGACAGATAGTTATCATAGTCATACCGCACGCCGGGCATTAACGACACATTACGCCAGTTAATGCGATCCGCCATATACAGCGTGTAATTGTCTATTCCCAGGCTGCCTTTACCTTTATAGTAAATGGTATGGTTAGTTTTCTTTCCGGCAGCATTAATCACATAGGATTCAGACTGGTTATGGCGTTCAGTCCATGCATCGGAATAGATGTATTCCGCGCCGAAGTAGGGTTGATGCGAAACATTACCCACGGCGAATTTTTGCCAGTCAAGGCGTGTTTTGAAGGTGTAATTATCTACAGCCTGGGAAATGTGTCCTAATCCGCCACGGGTGCAACGCCCTGAAATATCACCATATGTACATGAAAGTTCGGTGAACCAGATGTCATGGTCGTGACGGGTATAATCACTAATATGATCCCAACCAACCGTGGTACGCAGTTTGGCCCACGCGAACTGCGTATCCATATCCCATGCCAGACCATAGGATTTATTACCCATTTCGCGATCAGACTCCGGGAAGGTGCTGGTATTATAATCACGACTGGAGCCGGTATATTTTAAGGTTAAGTCGTGGGTAAAACGATCGCTGGCAAACCACGTAAATTTGCTCAATGCAGTATCGATAACGTTTTTATACTGTGCCCGACCAGCGACAATACCGTCATTCGAAACATAATCCGCGCGGGTAATATCAGACTGGCGACGGGATAAACCGGCGGTAACGCCAAAGTTATCGGCGAGATCCTGATTAAACGCCAAAGTATAAAAGTTCTTTTTAAAATCTGGAGAGTAATAAGTACTTCCTGAAGAACCTTGATTAAATGCGCTTTTGTTATTCTCATCGAGATGCGATGTTAACCAGTCCGACCGCGTAGTACGATAACCCAGTTTCACGCTACTATCATCAGCATTGAAACGTTTGATCTTTGCGTCAATTACCCCGCCATTGAAGCGGCCAAATTCAACCGGCACAAAACTGTCATAAAGTGTCACATTGTCCAGTAAGCTGACATCCAGATAATACCCCTGTGACATCCCGCTAATATTGGTTGCACTACTGGCATCGGACTCATTCGCCGGGTTCAAGTTGTTAGTTGCACTTATACCGTCAATCAGATAGGCATTCTGATAGGGCGATGCACCGTGAATAGAGATTTTCTCCGGGCGAATATCTCCCAGGTTCAACGAAGTACTTTGCGTTGTATCCATGCGCACCGCGGGGTTGGTTTTCAGTAGATCGCTGATATTGCCATTCCCGGTCGGTAGGCGCTCTATACTTTCACTGGTGTAATGCGTGTTCCCGTTTACAGGCACAGGGACAGGCGCATGGACCGTCATCTCTTCAAAAACAGGCATGTACTTATTTTTGTCATCGACAGCCTGCGCCACATCAGCGCCACATAAAATGACGCCAGGAATAAGAACTCGCTTCATTTATTTTTATCTCCGTACAGCAGGGCTTTTATTGTTTTTATAAAACCGCGCTAATGTCGCAAATATCATCAGCCAGGCTCCAGACACCAGGTTGATGTGTGACCATAATGACGCCGCTTGAGGGGAGTTGTTCTCGCACTAAACGCAGTAAGCGGATAGCCTCTTGTTCCTCAAGATGAGAGGTAGTTTCGTCAAGAAATATCCATTTCGGACGTCGTAAAATTAATCGAGCCAGGGCGATACGTTGTTTTTCGCCGCTGGAAAGAATATCTCCCCAGCGATCGTGATCATGAATACGCGCAGCCAATTTCCCCAGACCAACCTGATGCAGTACTTCGCTCAACGATTTATCGTCTACGGACAGGGGAAGTGCTTTACAAATAATCTCTTTCAGTAAGCCGGTTTTGATTAACGGTGTTTGTGACACATACCAACTGTCAGCAGGAGAAGAAATATCACCTTTAAACCACGGCCAGCAGTGGGATAATGTTTTAAGCAGTGTGGTTTTTCCCGCACCAGAGTAACCTTTCAGCAATAGCCATTTGCCTGGCGAAACATGAAAGTTCAGGTTCTCTAATATGATCTTATTATCAGGAGTACGAATACTCGCGTCAGCCACTTGTACCGCATGTTGGCAATTTTTAGGCTTATTCGTAGGGCGCTGTTCGGTGAGTTGATGGAACTCATACAAGCGATCGATAACCGCAGCCAGTTCAGCAAGTTCATCATATTTATAAATAAACCAGCTTAAATTGTTCGATACCAGCATAAATGCCTGGCGTGATTTCATCAGTCCGCCCAGATTGATCTGTCCGCTAATAAACTGCGGCAATAACAGAAAGTAGGGAAGAACGCTAAGCGAGCGCGAATAAATATTCTGCCAGTAATCAAGCCACCGCTGACGATTCATTAAACGATGCCAGTTCTCTTTAATGGTATGAAAATTTTCGCTCAACTCCTGGCGTTGTAGAGACTCAGCATTGCTTAGCGCAATCAGTTCTGCCTGCTTATTATGCTGCACAAGATTAGTTCGAAATGTCGCTTCGCTACGTTGTTTTTCCACATTAAGTGGACGAATACGTTTACCAACCTTATGGGTAAATAAAGTTCCACCGATCACAATGAGCACGACGGTATAGACCATATACCCCTGGATACTCCATTCAGTTTCACCAACAGTGAATGAGAGCGTACCCGCGCTTTGCCAAAGAATAACGGTAAAGGTGATCAGCATGCTCAGTGACTGGATGAAACCAAATGAAAGGCTGAGCGTTTTGCTGATCAGTAAGAGAATGTCTTCAGCGATACGTTGGTCAGGGTTATCTGTATTTTTATGCTCGCCGTAGATCTGCGTGAAGTAGTAGTTTTTATCTGCAAACCAGCGATTAAGGTAGTAATCCGTTAACCATTCGCGCCAGCGAATAGTCAGTAGTTTAATTAGCCACGTTTTGTTTACGGATATTAATACAAAGATCCCCAGCAGGGCAGGGAACCAAAGGATAAGCTGCCAAAGCTTATCAGTTTCTTTCTGGCTTAGCGCATTGAAAAAATCATTATTCCAGTCGTTTAACCAGACCTGAATTTTAACCACGCCAAGGATCATGGCGAGGATAATAATGATTAACAACACTGAAGTTTTATTATTCTTACGCAGCCAAAAGGGCTTCAGCAGACAGAGATACTTTGCTATCAACATACAAAACGTAATGGGAATGGTTATCATTAGCGGAAATTGATTGTGCCATCCAATGATTATCTATGGCAATGATTTACTGATGAAATTTATTTAAGTATCATTTAACAATATGAAATATAAAGAAATATTTCATTTTCAGTGGTTATGGTTATGCTATTGATAATCAAGAGTATTGCTAATGCCCTGACGCATACCTCGTAAGCCAGGATTTTCGCAAAGGAAGATGATGAAGACGAAACACCCGACAGGTATTTATGTCGGGTGCCTTGTTAAGGTCATAAGAAGGAGGCTAAGACTGAAGCTAATAGAGTGCGTTATTTATTATTCTCCATTTGTTTTGCAACATCCATAATGTGGTAAAGCGGAACTCTGTTCTTAGCTAACTCCACCATGGCGTTCATATAAGGCACCATGGTTGAAAAAAGGATTTTATAACCTTCGCAAAAATAGGATACAGTTTCATTGTTTACTTTAGTAATACGATGTTTAGGGCAACCACCATTGCAGATAGGTTTATATACACATTGCTGACATTTCGCTGAAATCCGTTTTTTTTGCGCTGTCAGTTGTACACTGTTCATCGTTTTGAGTTCCGATTTATTAATGTTTCCGATTTTGTACTGTGGATAGACAAAATGGTCGCATTCGTAAATGTCTCCATTACTTTCAACAACCAGATTATCCTTGCAGGACTCCTGGAAAATACAACTGGTATGCCCATTCCCCAAAAAACGGCTGACAAAGCTTTCAAACTGACGGATGAAAATTTCACCCACATCGTTTTTAACCCATTGCATAAAAATGGTTGACATAAACTTGCCATAAGCCGTAGGAGGCACAGAAAAATCAATGATACGGAATGTGTTCTCACTATGACCACTGAAATCAATATTCGGCGTCCCGGTTTCGAGCAATTCGATAAATTGCATATGTTTACTGCCGATAGATTTTAAAAAATGATAAACCTCAAGAGGGTAATGGACATTAACGTTATTAATGACGGTTAACGTATTAAACTCTACTTGATATGATTTCAGACGCTCGATGGCTGCTATCACTTTTGCAAAAGTTCCGTTACCCGAATTACTGCGTCTGTAACGGTCATGTAATTCTTGGGGGCCATCGATCGAGATACCAACCAGAAACTCATGTTCTTTGAGAAAGGCACACCATTCATTATTCAGTAAAATGCCATTCGTTTGTAATGCATTAAAAATACGTTTTGGGCCTGCATAGCGTTGTTGATAGTGAATAACTTTACGGAAAAAATCCAGACCAGCCAGAGTGGGTTCACCGCCTTGCCAGGTAAAATAGACCTGATTGCCAGACGCTGCGATATATTGTTTGATGAATTCTTTAAGAGTGCTGTCATCCATCCATTTTTCATGAGTAAACTGCGACTCTTTTTCAAGGTAAAAACAGTAATCACATTTGAGATTACATTGAAAACTGGAGGGCTTGGCTGTAACGTGCATCGCTATCTCGCTCAATAAGGCGGCGGAAAAATCCGCCGCATGAAGGTTTAGTTATTTCGCTTCGCTTAGTGCTTTCTTGATATTGTTAAACTTCTCCTGATTTACCTCGCTAAGCGGTGGCTGGCTGTTGTCGATAAACTCTCTTACCACGCCTTGCATCTCTTTAACGACCTGCGGATTGGCGGCGGCAAGGTTATCTTTTTGCTGTAGATCCGTCAGTTTGTATAGACCTAACTGATTATTTTCTACTGTATAGACAAGCGAATAATCGTTATTTCTCACCGTATAAGAGAATTGGCTTAAGTCCTCGGTGTTGGGGTTATGCGGGTAATCGTCTGACTGATGGCGGACAAATTTGTGGTAATTATCCCAGAATGGAATATTTTCCTCATCAAACCAGTGAGAATAAGATGTTATCCATGTCAGATTTTTATGTGGCTCACCTTGTTTCTTATCTTGCAACCAGGGCAGCAATGAAACACCATCCAATTTTAGCTCTTTTGGAATGCTGATATCGGCTGCATCAAGAGCTGTCGGGTAGAAATCCATTGCGGAAATCAGCTTGTCATAATTACCGGGCTGAAGTTTTCCTTTCCACCACATAAACATTGGTGTATGGGTACCGCCAGGATAAGTCTGGCTCTTATAGCCTTTTTGCGCTCCGTTCAGCGGCAGAGGACCATCGATAACTGCACCATTGTCGGAGGTAAATAGAATTATTGTATTGTCATACTGTCCGTTTTTCTTTAGTTGTTCAAGAATGCGTTTTACGCCCTGATCAACAGAATAAACGGAAGCGTAGTAGTTATCTGCTGTTTGGCTACCGGTATTAAATTGCTTCTGATATTGCTCTGGTGCAGGGTTGTCGTTTGGCAGGTGCGGAGCATTATAAGCCAGGTAAAGCATAAAAGGCTGATCAAGTGTTTTAGCACGATCAACAACGCCAATTGCCTCATCGGTTAACTGATCGCTGATATAACCTTTTGCGGGGACGCGCTCACGATTTTTGAACAGAGAAGGGGAGTTATAATATGCCGTTCCTGCAGCGTGGAATCCCATAAAGTAATCAAAACCACGGTTTTGAGGTTGCCATTCTTCCGCAGAAAATGTGGTGAAGTTGTCATGATAGTCACGCGTTTGTTTATCTTCTGGTACTGGCACATTACTGATTTTTGACAAGTGCCATTTACCTACTGCTGCAGTGTAATAACCATGATTCTGGAATAATTCAGGCAAGAAAGTTTCTGTCAGCGGAATACCATCCTGAGCATCAGTATTGGAGTACACACCAAAACGAGCGGGCGCTCGACCGGTCATTATTGCGGCGCGGGAGGGACCGGAAACCCCGTGCGCCACATAGCCGTTAGTAAAACGTACACCTTCATCCATTAACGAAAGGAGTGTTGGCGTTGATTTTTGTGCAGCTTCAATGGCTTTATCTATCCCTATTTTGTAGGTATCGACAACTTCACGATTTTCCATTGTTTTTGGGTCAAAAGAACCCTTATCAAAAGGAAGTTGTCCATAACCCAGATCATCCATGGTCAGTACGATGATATTTGGCTTTCCTTTAGTGCTGTATTCAGTCGGCGTAAAGTCTGAGAAAGCAACGTTTGTTTTAGTTGCTTTCAGCTTTACATCATCTGCCGCATGAGCGGTAAATGCAGCCATACCAGATGCCAGTATCAAAGATATCGAGGTACTTACGACACTTTTCTTCAATGCAGACTTCATAAATGTTCCTCTTCTTATTGTACTTAATTCCAAAGTAATTTTACGAAGAGAAATAAGATGATGTAAGTGAAGTGAGTCACATAAAGAGATAGCAGATCTGGCTAAAAAAAGAGAAACAACAGTCTAAAAAGCGTTGACATTGCTTTCTGTTGAGCTAAGTAATTTTTCAATGATAAATATCTAACTAATTGATATTTAGTGTATTTATGTGTTTTGATGGCAATTTATTGCATTGGGATCATAAATAAACATGAAACAGATTATTTAGATGCATAAATATGTGATGTATATCACCAATTCTCATCATAAAATACAATTCGTAATGACACATTGGGGCAGGTAATAGCTGCCCCTTTAATTCTTACTTAGCGTGTGGTTGACTATTCGTGAGCGAATAATCAATTAGCCAAAGCATTCATCGTGTTGGCCGTGTTCATATTCGTGTGCCTTTGACAACGGTACTCCTTTGAAACTCTCTTTGGACTGTTGCCGAAATGTTTGCGGAAAGCATAAATAAAATAAGATGTACTGGCATAACCACATTTTTCGGCAATTTTATTGACTGAACCTTCTACGCGTATCAAATTTTTTGCGTGTTGCATTCTGGCATCTAAAAGAATTTGTGAGAATGTCGTTTGCTCTTGCTTTAGTTTTTTCTTCAGCAGGCTTTCACTAATATACAGGCAATCACAAATATCTTTTAGTTTCCATGGGTGTGCCAGCTTCATATTGACAATGTTTCTCACTTTCCCTGATACGGATAGCACACCGTTAGTTAATAATGTAATGAAACCTTTGCATGCAGCAAAAATAGACAGGCAAGAAAAAAGCAAAAGTTCAGAAAAATTCTGATGATTGCGTTCTTCAGAGTTGAGATAAGCAATCATTTCATTAAGTAATCCAGTTGGTACATTTGAAGCACGTAAAAACTTCGCAGGAACAGGCATAGTCACTGTCTGAATATTAGTGCATTGTAGATATTTTTTAATGGTGTTTTCATTAAATCCAATTTCTTTGAAATGCCGCTCATAAGGTTCAAAATGCGTACGAACAGCGTTATCTACCATCAGGATTTCACCATCAGAGAAGGCGTAATCTTTATCTAAAATGTTAGCGTTGAAGGCATGATGAATAAATATAACAGAACAAACGAGCGACATTTTATCTCCTTAAAACAATAAAGTTTTTATCGATACTTTTTTAACATTTCATATTTATAATTTGCTGTTTATTTTCAGTCTTGCAAACTATTGATAATGAAATGTGTAAGATCTCTTGCAATGCGACCCATTTCTGAAATACCCAGCTGATCAATTGCCGAAAAAATGGCTATCAACGTAAGTGTCAGTAATAAGACAACCACAATTACAGACATGATTTCTTTATAGTTGTCTCTTTGCGTGATTTTGTTTTTCACTGTGGTCGCATGCATTTCAAATATGTTTATTTAGCGGATAACGTTAAAAATCGTTAATCAGTATGCTTAATATAACAGGCTGGAAAAAAGAGGAAATAGGACTGGTGCTTCAGTACTGAGCGGAGTTTCTTACAGCTGTAGGCAGAGGTATATATCTTATAGCGAGCAGTTTAATTTAGCACATGTGAGTAAATTGCGCGACAATGGTCAATGAGGAATTCTTCTGCTGTGCGGATGACAGCAGAAGAAATGAGGAGGCGAATTAATTTGATGGTTCTAATTCAACCGGAATACTTTTATAGCCAGGAATGCCACTTAATGGATCGTGGTTATCAAGTGTTAGCATGTGATTCGATTCTGGAAAATAGGTCACCAGTGAGCGGTCAGCCATAGGGTAAATGACCACTTTTAATCTATCCATGCGGCGTGAGCTGCGCTTACCATCTGGCGTAAGCGCAATAAGATTAACTCTTTCGCCGTTTTTTACACGGCAAATTTTAGCTTGTTTAGCACTCATAAAGACCACATCTCGTTGACCGAATACCCCTCGATAGCGATCATCCATACCATAAATCGTCGTGTTGTACTGATCGTGACTGCGTACTGTCGCCATGACCAGCTTACTGTTAAACGCCGAAGAGGGATCTTCTAACAGCCCTTTGCTGGTAATGAAATTAGCCTTACCTGACGACGTCAGCCAGCGCCTTTCAGCAGCTGCGTTTATCAGGTGAAAACCACCAGGATGGCGGATGCGCTGGTTATAGTCGGCGAACTCTGGCAGCACAGCTTCAATGTCATTGCGAATGCGATCATAATCTTCCACCAGATGCTCCCAGGCCACCACGCTCTGAGGGAGCGCTGCCTGCGCGATTCCCGCGACCACAGCACACTCTGATTTCAGCATGACACCTGCGGGTTTTAACACGCCACGCGAGGCATGAATCATTGACATTGAATCCTCAACGGTTACCGCCTGCGCACCGCTTTTTTGCATGTCAATCTCGCTACGTCCCAGAACCGGCAGAATATAGCTATGCCGTGCGGTCAGCAGATGAGAGCGGTTAAGCTTTGTGGCAACGTGTACCGCCAGATCTAATTGCGTTAACGGTACAGCGCTCGCTTCCCGATCTGGCATTGCCAGTGCAAAGTTGCCCCCCATGCAGATCAATGCTCGAGCTTGCCCCGTACATATTGCTTGCATGCTGGCGATTGCAGCATGTCCAGGTGCATGAGGTGGGGTGAAGCCATAGCGCTCACCCAGGCGAGCCAGAAACTCGGCAGACGGTTTCTCGGTGATACCGACGGTTCGGTCGCCCTGTACATTAGAGTGACCACGTAGTGGGCAGATACCCGCACCAGGCTTGCCAATGTTACCTTTCATCAACAGCAGATTGACAAGTTGCTGTACGTTCTGGGTACCATGTTCGTGCTGAGTGATCCCCATTCCGTAACAGATAATGGTTCGTTCGGCAGCGGCATATGCATCAGCAAGTTCGGCGATTTGTGTCTGACTTAGTCCAGAAATACGTTCGATATCTTTCCACTCGGAATTGAGAACGTCACGGCGTAGCTCGTCAAAGCCGACGGTATGCGTTTGAATGAATTCGTCATCCAGCAATGAGGGCCGACCCGCAGCACTTGCAGCATCATCGCGCTCAATTAACAGGCGCATCATCCCCTTTAGCAACGCCATATCGCCACCAATGCGCACATTATAGTAAGCACTAGCCAATTGAGTCTCGGAGTTCGTCAGCATTTCAAACGGGTTCTGTGGTGCGGTAAATCGCTCCAGGCCACGCTCCTGCAGAGGATTGATGGCAATCATTTTCGCTCCCCGTTTCACTAAAGCGCGCAACGAAGTCAGCATGCGAGGGTGGTTTGTACCAGGGTTATGCCCAATGCAAATTACTAAATCGCATTTCTCAAAGTCTTCCAGTAACACGGTCCCTTTACCCACGCCGATACTCGCTGCCAAACCCACGCTGGTCGGTTCATGGCACATGTTTGAGCAGTCGGGAAAGTTATTGGTACCGTATTCACGGGCAAAAAGCTGATAAAGAAAGGCAGCTTCATTGGAAGTGCGGCCCGAAGTATAGAATTCAACCTGATTTGGATCACTATAACTTTGAAGACGTGCGCCAATTTCGTCGAAAGCTTGTTGCCAGCTTAATGGCTGGTAACAGTCGCTGACGGCATCATATTTCAAAGGTTGAGTGAGACGCCCCGCAGCCTCGAGTTCGTGATCTCCCCAGGTAAGTAATGATTGAACCGTATTCTCAGCGAAAAAAGAGGCATTCACCTGCTTATCGGTGACTTCCCAGGCGATTGCTTTTGCGCCGTTTTCACAAATGTCGAATGACGCGCTGTGCTTAGGATCTGGCCATGCACATCCTGGACAGTCAAAGCCTTCTGGCTTATTCATGTCAAACATGGCAATCACTTCCTGGCGTATATCCATCTGCTTACGGACTGCATTCGCTACAGATTTGACAGCCCCCCAACCACCGGCAGCTCCCTGGTAGGATTCAATTTTTTTCTTCATCAGCTTATCCTGTGTGGAAATGAATTATTAGGATTTGTAATAGCGATGATGCGCAGTATATATAATGGGTTTATCGGCCATTTGGATATATGAGAGTAGGGGGCTACTCTCATTCTATTTTTAACTCATTATCGTCACATAACAGAATAGTATAAATGCGATAAGTTAAGCATCATCTCTCATAGTCTTTAAGTTAACATACTTTTCAATATATAAAATAAGACTCTGACTTCAATTGTGCGCGGATTTTCTTACAGGTGTAGGATAATTTCTTTCAGGAAAGAATTATCCGCGTAATTTTAGTGAATGGAAAGCACAACCTAAAGTATAACAGGGTCAACATCACAATTATTCATAGATAAATGTAACGCCAATGACTGACTGTACTGCTCCAGCTGCGACCTTGCTTCCTGTCTGTCCATAAGTTGCACTTAAGCCCAGGGGTACTTTGCTTTTATTTACAGTTCCCAGGGAGACATTTTCTCCCGTAGCCAGTATTTTTCCATTACGCATCAGGGAGACACCGACTCCTGATGCTTTTGTTGCGTCAGGTGCTGTATTAGCAAACACTTGTCGGGCACTGTCAGTGGTAGCGCCCGAAAGATAAAATGAGAGCTTTTGCTCACTTGAGCAATATACGCCCAAGGGTATTTCTGCGCTTCCAGGAAAGTCCGGGAGACTCACTGTGACATTACGACTATCAACGGTACAGCCGCCCGTTGGCATAACAACACTGTTATTTGAAATAATATTCCATGTAAAGTTACGCGGATTTCCACTTCCTAACGTTGCAATTTTATACATATGAATGCGAGCAATAACTTCTCCCGCGTTTATGACAACGCCACCGGCCGCCCCGACAGGGGTAATATAGAGTTTTAACGGTAAGGGCATCGGTGTCTTATCACCAATATCCAGCACGTTGGTATTTGTCGTCAACGGAAAGGGGTAGGTCACATTATTCCAGTACAGCGATCCTTTATATGACTGTAGGGAGCCTGCGAAAGCTGAGCCTTGTACTAAGTTAATATGATCTGTGTCGTACCAGCCGCCGTAATCATTCCAGCAACTTATATGCTGAGACAAATCTACAACCAGATTTTGACCTGGTTGAATGACAGGATCGAGATTAACATACACAGAAGTTGTACCTGCGCCAATACTTGACCCACCATCAACATTACAACTGAAGGCGAAGACTTTACCTGCCATCAAAAGAAAATAAATACAGAACAGGACATTTATACTAATTTTTTTTCCCATGATAAATCCTTAGGTTAAAAATTGATTTAAAAAAGAGGCTTATAAAATCGAATCGATGTTATTGCCATGTATAGATCACATTGATTAGCGCCTCGATCGTTCCCTGGCTTGCGTTTCCATTCACCGTGATAGCTCTTGCCTTAAGTGGAAACTGTGCATTACGTGTGATCTCATCAACAATAACCGTTTTGCTATCGCCACTTTTTAACGTCGCCTCCTGATCATCCCTCAGCTCTATTTGAATATTTTCGGCACTACCTTCATTTTTGTAATAACCCGTATTGTCAGTTGAACCTGTTACGATTGCCGTCACTGCACTTGTTTCAATCGGACAATCGGTTAATGACAAAGTAATATCGTGCCAGCCAGATGCAGAACCTGGTTGTTGCAGATTGCGTGTATAAAGATCCCCGAGATTAACGCTAGCTTCTTTGGTTTGAATAGTGCAGGGTTTAGCAACTACCCGACCATTAACAGTGATAGTGACATCAGCGGCCTGGAGAGTTGCCGAAAATAGCGCACAGAGCGTAGCCAACAGAAGTCTTTGGAAAGTTCTATTCATATCTCACTCTGATTATTGAAATTCAAGGGTAAATGTTGCCGAAGCGCTAACCAGTCCTGGATTGACGGACTTTTGTGTTGACTTCAAACGGGCCGAGTAAGGCAAAATATTATCCTGATCAGGAGTCAGAGGGATCCACTGCATTCCGGTATGAAGGTCATTTAATTTTACTGGGCGCATATTTCCGTCCAGAATTTCAATACCCAAACCGGAAGCAGAATTGCTTCCTTCATCCAGTTTCAGCAGAGTATTATTTTCTAAATCCTCTATCCCGCTAAATGCAACCCGAACCCCTGTTGTCCCTTTGCTACATTCACTTAACGTAATCTGGAAAGGAACGGTTGGACTTGTGCTTCCAGTCGTTGGGAATTGCCTGGCACTGTGTTTTTGTAGGTCTACGGTAAAATTAAGCGAATCAGATGAAACTGTGCAGCCATAATCCAGGACGCGCCCGCTAATTTTAATAACGCTATCTGCAGATAAAGCAGAATAGGTGGTTAACCCCAGACATAAACCGAGGAAAATAATGCTATTGTGTTTCATAACCTAGTGTTCCTTAGCGACAGACTGCTGTTTGCTGACTCAGTAAGTTCCCAGGAGAGACTTCAGGAAGCTTGTAATTAACAACACATTTAGCGTTTGCATTGTTGCCCCATGAAACCTGTAATTTTCCTGATTGTGGAAGTCCTGTAAGATAGACCTGACCATTTTCAGCAACAATGCTGCCATTGTTATTGTCACCGTGAGTCACAATTGCACCGAATGGAACTGGTTTATTGCCGTATTTCAGAGTCATTAATACTTTACCGCCGATTTGTGCATTAAATGTTGCTCTGGCAATAGCACCATGAGTAGGGATGACCGTGACAACGGTTTCATCCAGTTCAACATTATCGGCAAGGGAATTAGCGTTAAGAGCGACACGATTTTCTCTATATTCTGTCGCAAATGGTAATATTGCATAGCCACGCCAGTCTGTATGTATTCCTGTCTGGTTCTCTATTTTAACATTCTCCGCGCCAGGAGCCTTAACCAGAACCATAGTGTCGCCCATCGGCTGTCCAAAGGTGACACCATCAGCATGAGCAATAATTCCACCACTCATTCCGTAGTAAATCTGGTTGCTATCGCCATTACGACTGTAACCGACATTAGTATTACCGTAAGCCCCTCGATAATTAAGAGAACTGTAACCACTGGTGCCAGATGATGCATTACCTCCGCGGGTATTACCGACCTGAACACTATAATTCAGGTTATTATCCGGCAGCAGTGTGCCATAAACCCCAGATAGATTGGTCATACCACCTTTCAAATCGTTTGACATGCTATAACTAGCGTTTGAATTACGAAATGCCGACTGACTGTCTGTACGCATCCAATGACTGAAGGGAACATTAAGTGTAAAAGCGAGTAAATGATCCCGATCGTTTTGCCATATATTACTGGAATAGCTGTAATTCAGCGAAGTCGTAATATCGCCAAACGGTACATTTAACCCGAATGATATTTGCTGATCGCTGCGTGACGTGTTCCAGTAACTTTGGCGACTGGCACTGAAAAAGGTCGTACCGTAATTTCCAAGCTGCTGGGAAATACTTATTTGTTCCTGACCACGCTTACTATAGTACAGATTAAAATAATCAATAAATTGTATCTGTTCATTGGTGTCTACGGTCGGAGGCTTGACGGTGTAACCACTCATTCGACTGTATGCACTGTCAGATAAGTTATAAAATCCTTGCGTAGAATATCGATATCCTGCGACCTGGATATTCGTTCCCGTCTGATAGAAAGATTTACTGTAAACAGATTTTACCGATTGTCCGCTGTGACGAGTATCATCCGCAAGTGTCGTATTGGCTTGCGTGATATCGACAGAAAAGGCACCTAAAAGGCCAAGATCTTTACCAATACCCACGTTGAAAGCTTGATAATCTTCTGCAATTTGCATCCCGCCATAAGGTGTCCAGTTTCCCTCCAGACCATGCATTACGCTGCCCTGAATGAATTTTGGGGAGCTTTGCAGGTTATTTCCACTACGATATTCTCCCAAGGCAAGTGCATAACGCGTATAACCAGCACGTTGGAGAACCGGGACAGATGAATAAGGGACATATAAAGTCTGAATACTGCCGTCTGCCTCTTTTATCGTAACTTGCAGATCACCGCCATTAGCCGCAGAGTTAATATCATCAATAGTAAAAGGGCCGGGAGGGACCGTAGTCTGATAAACATCGTATCCGTTCTGTTTAACACTGACTTGGGCTGTGCCACGGGCTATACCATGAATCACCGGAGCAAAACCATGTTGGCTATCGGGCAACATCGCTTCCGTTGAGTTTATTTTAAGGCCACGAAAGTTCACACTTTCAAAAATATCGCCATCGGTATAACTATCACCCACCGTTAACCGTGAGCGTAAGGGAATAATGTCACGTTCAGCAGACGTATTGATATGTTGCCATTTATTGCTGTCAGATGGGTTGTTACTCCCACTGTTATAACTCCACGTTGAGTTATCACGTAGTCGCCAGCTGCCAATGTTGATGCCACTCTGCAAATTCAGATATGCATAGTTGGTTTTGCTGGCGTTATGGTTACTACGATTGTTGATAGAATTACCATTAAAACTATAGTTCAGTAGGCCTGCGTTTATTCCTTCTTCCCACAGGTCAGGAGAGACATAACCACGGGCCATTCTGCCGACATAAATCTGCGGAACGGAGAGCGACAGATGTTGCTGACCAACATCAAACTCAGTAGATGCATCAGCCAAACGATCCTGAAGTGGTGTACATGCGTTGTTATCCGGCACATTTTTTCCTGCCAAATGGTCCTTATTGGCTAATAACGCTGATTTTTTTATGCCAAGACTGACAAGAAGGTCTGTACTCAGACATGGGGTGAGATCTGCGTTATTATCATCTGCAACAAAAGTAACATCCCGAGTGGTCATAAATTCGTCGTTCAAATAAATATCGACCCGATATGTACCAGGTGGTGCCTCGCGTCCCTTAGCAAAGGCAGATAAATCAACAGACTCAGCAAGATCATTGCTTAAAAACCGTGGATTAAAATAATACTCTGCTTCTACGGGAAAAACCGCTGTAGCTAAGCCAAGGGCAAAGGTAAGCCGTGCAAAGCGAGGCAGTAGTAACACATGATGCATACGATATGCCTTAAATGCGGCACGAAAGGCTGTCATTATTAGTTCCGATTGAGTTTATGCTTATTAATTAGGTCAGTTGTTACTGCATGGTTGCCTTAATACGCGGTGTTAATGCACCGTAATCATTGATCGTCTGAAAGCTGATATCCCCGGATGCACCATGAGGGATATCCACAGAAATCTCACCTTTTGGAGGCACCATGGTGTTTGGGAGATCGTTATTTCCTGCTTTCATATTCGTTACGGTAATGAAGTAGGGGGTCGGATTAATAAGTGTCAGTTTGCTACCACTGCGGCGGAAACGAAGCATTTCCGGAGCTTGGTCAGGTGCCAATGCCAAATTCGTTGGGCGATAGAACATTTTTATGCGGCTAATAATTGCGAGCTGTAATGTATTTGCATTTTTCTGATCTTTTTCCATAGCAGGAATAGCTTTGACATTTACCCAAAACAGACTTTCCCGGTCGCCCGGTAACTGATGATTAGTGGCGTTGATAATCCGCAGCGTATTCTCTTTTTTGCCTTGCATCGAAAAAAGCGGTGGGGTAATGACAAACTGGGTATCTTTTTGGTCACCCGCATTTTCTATCCATGACTGAATAAGATAGACACTGGCAGGATCATTATTCGTGACAGGCAATAAAACCTGTTTCTGATTTGCTGGAAAGATTACACGAGTTGCACCTAGAGCTACCGCTGCATTGGCAATGGTACTATGGCAAAGAAAGATCAATGAAAGTAATACTGTCGCCATAAAAGAAACAGAGTAGGGCGTACGAGTCGTCTGCATCTGATGTGTTCTCCATGTGTTGATAGGCTAAGCGGGGGAAACCGTCACATCAGAAAATGGTAAATATTGCTAATGCTATGGCGGATGGCCGGGTTTCCAGACTTAATGCGCTGGTAATAAAATTTGGTTCTCTATTGAAATAAAAAATTGTCTTCAGAGTGATTTTTAAAATCACAGTAATTTTAACAGTCTTGTTTATTAATCGTTTAGATACTCTATGATTTTTTCATATCGTTCCAAAATATAAGTCATTCCTTAGTAATAATGAGATAAACATTGATGAATTTTTTCGGGTGTGAGTAGCCATGCCACACACACCCTGTTTTAATTTCAGATGACGCATAGCCACCTGAATACTGAATTATAGGTATTGGACTTTGAAGGTCGCATCTGCATTTGCAGTACCGGCCACTGACTGCCCGAGGGCAATATAACGAGCCTGGAATGGCAGTATATTCGTGCCATCAATCAAGTCAGTTTTAGCGCTAAAAGTTGCCCCATCCAGTATTAATACCTCCCCCGTACGGTCCAAAATTTGGATACCGACATTCTGGGCAGAGCCTGCCGCTGAACTCTGAAGCGCCAACGTATCGTCATTACTGGTGACAGTAGTCCCAAGGAATGCAACAGCCGCATTACTGGAAACATTGGTATCACAATCATTCAGCTTGATATTGAAGCCTACAGCGCTACTGAGGTCACCCGCTTTAGCCAGGCGAGAAGAACGGACCTGACCCAGCTCAACCGTTTGGTTCATTGATTCTGAGTCAATCGCACAAGCGGCATTTACCACTTCACCTTTAAAATGAATAACACCGCCATTTACGGTGGTCGCAACTGACTCATCACCTTCGGCTGCGTTAACCGCAGCCGAAGACATCGCCAACACAGAAACGACAATCATTCCGACATGTTTGAGTTTCATAATTCTCCAATGTTTATATTTAAGCAGCTGAATAAAGAAATAGAACAATTCAGTCATTCGGTTATTGCTTATAAAAAAGAATCATTCTTGATTAGCCTGTCACCCTGAAAATATAATTTCCTGAGTTATTACATCTGATGAAGAACGATAATATCTTTAAATCACAAGGACGCTCAGTCACAACAAGCTTATAACTGCACTTGTTGTAGAGAGTATTTTCAAAGACTTTTTTAAATCGCCAAATAACATGACGATTTCATTATGCATGATGTTTATAAACAACGTCTAAACAGAATATGATTGCGAATATGGAAAATGTCAGGAAAGGTCAAGAGTTATTAATGTTTTATATGGCCAAATAACATTAGGAATGTTTGATGTTTTTTGCTGTCATTATTTCTTGATGGATTATTATTTGGCAATCTATCATCCACGCACCAATCTTATTGTGAAGTATCAGGTTACCCGGTATTTGCGGCTGGGGAGGTATGGTTTTGAACGACGCCGCAATGGATGCCCGCGTGAAAGCGATGGCTACTAACGTGATGTACGACATGAGCCGGGCGCTGGGCCATGGCGTAGGTGAGGGCAAAGACCGTTATTTCACCGCCGACCGTCGTTCTGTTTACAGTCAGCAGGAAAGTCGTTGCCGCAGGCGACTGTGTGAATCGTCAGTTCGTGGCAGAACATCCTGACCAGCTGTGGGTGGCTGATAACTCCGATGGCGCGCTACTTTGAACTTGCTAAGAAAACGCCATACTCTGATGCCGTTCACGCAAACTATCAGCCCAATGAGGAGCATATACAGGAACAGAATAACCAGCTTGAACTTGAGCTGAGAAAATTGAAACGATGTCTATGAATCACACAATTTATTATCGAATACGGTGACCGCCTGAGCGGCCACCTTTAATCGTGGGCAGTTACACAGAATTATTTACAGGGTCCGTCACTACGGCATTTCTCCTGCCACGAGCTACAAGTGGCTTAAACGTTGGACCGATGAAGGTTTATCCGGTCTTCAGGACCAGATACGTACTCTTCAGCCTTCCCCGAACCGTTCGTCCTACGACCTCATTGCGCTTTTTCTTCCGCTTTCCATGCTATAGCCATGCAGGGGGCCACGGGATGTGCAGGACCTTACTCCACAATAGTGAGCCCCGGCACTTTTACATTATCCCGCATCTCTACGCCGAGGGGAGTAAGCCCGTCTGGGGTCAGGTAGGGTTTGACAGTGTCCACATTAATGTTTAGGTTCCGACAGTAATCCTCTAAACTCCTGGCCGCCCGCCGTACACACGGTTCACTCCATTGCCGGAGTTGTCCGTAGGTGAGTCTGGTTTCAGACTGCCTTGCTATTTCGTCTGTTTTTGGTTTTCCAGTTTCTGTCAATACAATATGGCTGACAATATTTAATTCCCTCAGCAAATCAACAGGAATATCTGACTTATTATCCATCAGTATGTTATCGAACAGCATTTTGTACATGCTTATCAGTTTGTCCTTATTCCCTCTGTCCATACCTTTGGTCCAACCCGAGATGTCTTCGTCGATTTTTGCAAACAGAAACTTTTGTATATCCGCGCCGGTAATGTCAAAATTATCATTCAGCATGGGGAGCGCGTCCAGTATGGTCTTCAGTATTTCCACATGTCCGTGCGCTATGGCTAAAGATATCCCTGTCCAGCCGTTGCCGTTTTTTGAAGCCAGTATATTATTGAGGACATAGTCTTTGGTAATATTAAACTCCCCCTTCATCGAGCAGAGACGGTCCAGCATGGCCTTCACTATTTCCACATGACCATAAGACATAGCATGCGCCATCCCCGTCATGCCATTCGCATTTCTTACAGCCAGGAAACCCAGAATATCCTCTTTGGTAAATACCTCCTCCGGTAGCGCGCAGAGATTATCCAGCATGAACTTCAGCATATTTACCTTCCCATGTGACATGACCTTAAATAAACGCGAGGGGTTTTGGGAAGTTTTATCGTTGAATGAAGACAGTATATTAAAGACATCCTCTTTGCTGAGTTGTAATTTCTCGGCATGGTCGGGGAGTAACCGTTGCATAGCGGTCACTATGTTTTCTTTCCCATTAAGCATGGCTTTGCTCAAAGCACGATCATCACCCCTACGTGGATTGATAAAATCCCGCATCTCATCGCCGGTAATTCCAAACCTCTTGACCACGTTGGGAAGCATTTCCAACATCGTTTTCAGTATTTTATCATGTCCTTCCGTCATGGCAATTTCCAACCCTTCAATCGAATTAGATCTCGGATCAGAGTTTTTTGCTTTCAGTAACCTCAGTACATCATTTTTGTTAATGTTATAATTATCGGGCAGTTTGGCGAGCAAGCCCAGTATTGTATCCAGCATGTCATAGCGTCCGTTCTTCATGGCCATATACAAACCCGGGGTACCCCCTTCGCTTGACGCCTCCAGTAATTTTAGCATCTTACTGGAGGTGAGTCCGCCTTTACCGGTAAGTTCGGACAGGTGAAGGCTTTCAATCAAATCTGTATCCCCGTCCCGCATAGCCCTGAACAAAATGCTCTCACCCCTGTTGTCGCAAGCCATCAGCTCTTCTAAAATGTCATACCTGTAAAGCTTGTTCGCAACCAGATCATAGGAGGTTTGGTAATTTCTCGGACAATATTTTTCTATGAGGTTTTGTTTAACGTTTGTAAACTCTTTTTCTGTACAACATATTGATTCTTTCCCCCCGGCACAACTGATGAACAACTGTTTCGCTTCCGGGTCAAAGTTTATTTCTACATAAACCTCGCCACTCTCATCCCGGATGACATATCTGTACTTCTCTTCCTGAATGGCGCTTTTAAAAATCAATTTAAGATATTCCATGCCTTCCCGCATATTCTCATTGTTCGGAATTTTTTCGCTTCCTAACAAATGAGCAATAGCATATAATAACTTTTTGACCCAACTGGAAAATCCTCCGGTACTTGTATCAAGTATGGCTTTGACACCCGCCAGTGGCATCATGTTTCCATCATAGTACAGGTCTTTTGTAGTATTTGTAGTAGAAGATCTGAGTATTATAGTGTGGACATCACCATTAACGGACATCATAATAATCACCTTTTAATTTATCGAACCCATTACTGACATTAACAGAAATCTGAATATTATCCCGGATAATGTCGGGATAAAGATTCACCTGATACTATTGATACTATTTTAAAACCGGAGAAAAACTATCAAATATCGCTCATTTTAAATGATTTCTTTTATGCCTTTGTCATTCAGAAGTTACCCCACCTGGGGCACCTGCCTCACGATATTCGAATTCGAGTTGCAACTGACTTGAACGAGAAATTTACGGGGTCACATGATGATACGATTCATTCCATTCTTCGTTCTAAGCATTCGAGGCAAATGAAGATGAATCAGTGTCTGAAAAAAATCCGATACCAGAGCGACTTAAGGAAGCGAGATGCAGGGCGGGATTATCACAGCGCTCTCTGGGTCTCCTTGTTGGCTTTGACCCTGCATCGGCTAGCAGTCGTATGAATCATTATGAGACAGGACGCCATGTTAAGCCGCCATTGACGATGCATCTTGGTTCATGAAGTAAGTTAACAGTCAATATGATTTAACTTATGTTGAGTATAAATGTGCCGTTGCTAGCGATTGTAACTGGTGAACTGCAAAACCACCGGAAACGCACCAGATAAATTTTAACCACATGAATACCTGGCAAAATGCGCGAATTTTGATAGCCGGTCCACGGGAATATGGACAGAATCCGGCTTTTCATCAACACATTTTTGTGAGGTATCATGCTCCAGCCTACTTCTTTATCCGGTGCATCCGGTGTATATGTTAAACCCAATGAAAATGAATATTGGGCACCCGATAAATCCAGCCAGACAGCAAACCGTCTTCATATCGGCTATGTATTAACCGATTTATTAAACAATTCATTAAACGATATCGCAGCCAGCAAGACCAGCAAGACCAGCAAGACCAGCAAGATAGAAAACTGGGATGATTTATCCTCATCAGATTATACAACCATATTACACAACGCATCCGAAGAAACTTTCATCCACATGGTTTGTCGTTCCCTCCTTCACGATCAATGTTTGACCAAAAGTGATCAGCTGACAAATATGTTCCTGAGCTTCGAGTCCACAGACAATCCCAATATTTACACCATCCCGGCCAAAAAGGAAGACCCGCCGATAGGGCTCTTACTGAACCTGTCCGTCGTCGATGAGCCCATCATGACAATGTACATACCAGGTATGCCAAAAGTAGCGTTGTCTGTAACTCTGACTGGCGATAAACCACACTGTAAACTGCTCCGGAAGTATATCGATAAAGTCCCGGACTGGGTGGCCCAGATAACGGCATGGCGTGCCTGGGCCAAGGTGAATGCTCCCGGGGAATACAGGGCAGAAGCTCTTAGTAGGGTGAAGGCATATATATACAATAGAGCATGCAATAGAGCTTCGGCACTGGAACTAGAACTGGCAAATCTGATGCTGACCAGCCTGCCGGAGCTGCCCGCCGGGCTGGAGAAGCTTGATGTGAGTGGAAACCAGCTGTGCAGCCTGCCGGTCCTGCCCACCGGGCTGGAGGAGCTTTATGTGAGAAGAAACTTGCTGGACAGCCTGCCGGTCCTGCCCGCCGGGCTGAAGAAGCTTGATGTGAGAAGAAACTGGCTGGACAGCCTGCCGGTCCTGCCCGCCGGGCTGAAGCATCTTTATGTGTGTAAAAACCAGCTGTGCAGCCTGCCGGTGCTGCCCGCCAGTCTGGAGAAGCTTGATGTGAGTAGAAACCAGCTGTGCAGCCTGCCGGTCCTGCCCGCCGGGTTGGTGATGCTTGATGTGAGTAATAATCAGCTGTCCGGCCTGCCGGCGCTGCCCGCCGGGCTGGTGACGCTTGATGTGCGTTTTAACCTCATGAGCAGCCTGCCGGAGCTGCCCGGCTATATGAGGACGCTTAATGCGAGTAATAACCAGCTGATCCATCTGCCGGTGCTGCCCGTCAGGCTGAAGGTGCTTGATGTGAGTAATAACCAGCTGACCAGCCTGCCGGACCGCCTGCCCAGCGGACTGGAGATGCTTAATGTGTGTTGGAACAAACTGACCAGCAAGCCCAGCCGGCCGCCCAGCCGGCCGAACGCTTGGTACTTTGGCTGTACGATTAATTATGAACCCCAGAGGCCTCGCTCCGGGGAAAACCCGTCTGCTGAGGTATCGGGCTATACGCCCTGAAGCAGTACAGAGAACAACCAGAACCGTTTGATTTTCCGGGGGGCACCGACTACATCGGTGAATTGCGCAATGGTAAAGCGGCAGTCATGAGGAAAACCATGCGAAGTCGACGCATTGCGCAACTGAAGGCTATAAAACAGGCGCACCGTAAAAACAGTTTGACCAGTACACCCGGATTAACCGGTGCGCAACAATTTCACCTCATATTCTGGTGGAGACAGATGTAGTGCGTATGGTGTTATATCAATAATTGAAGGAAATCCACCCGCTGTCAGATATGTCAGTAAAACAGGGTATATATCATTGATTGAGCAATTCAGGAGCGTTACTTTTATCCGTATCAGTGCACTGTCTACACGTTTGTGGCTATTCGTTGTTTAATTTGTTGCGTTGAAGTGTTAAAGGTTGCATCTGGGACTGACTGAGATTATATTTTTCAGGTCTAGCATACAGTGGTACGCGCTGCTAACACTCCTATTAGTGAGGCTTATCAGTGCATGAAGGGAGAGGGCGGGGTCGGCTTTGCCCTCTCTTTTTCATGACTGTATTAAACTTCAAATCCTTTTTAAAATTCATTGCCTTATTGTAATATTTTTATTACCAATCCTAATCAGTGTTTTTATTTTTTCATTTATCTTAATATGTGTTTTATCTTGCTCAAGAGAAAGTTTCCGGAATTCATTTTCTCTGCTCGGCACGGCAATTATCAATTCTTCATGTTGGCTTTGATCCCGCATCGGCTAGCAGTCGTATGAATCATTATGAGAAAGGGCGCCATGTCCCCGATATTGATACGATTCGACGGATGGCGGCAGAGTTAAACGTGCCGTTGAACTACTTTTTTTGTGATGATCAGACAACAGCAGAACTTGCATTGCTCATATCCCGGATGACAGAGGAAGAGCGAAGTAGTCTTATCGAAGCACTCAAAACGTCTTCAGGTGTAAAACATGCTGACAAAAAATGATGTTCTTCAAAAGGCTATTGATCTTTTTGAAGGTAACGAAAGTGCAGCATTAAACTGGTGCAATGAACCAAACAGAGCATTACAGTGGAAAACGCCCTCTGAGATAATGGACTCAGAAGAGGGGGTGTTGAAAGTTGCCATGCTCATTTTTCGAATAGAGCAAGGGGTTTATTCATGATTTACGACTCATCTAATTTCTCCAACTAACGGTTGGAGAAATTTGGGAAGGTAAGCAATATACAGAATGACGGAAAGAAATCGTCCATGCCCTTTGCCGAAAATTATAACCAGCATTATGACGACTTGTGTAACTCCCGAATTACATGTTTGGCAACAGACTTTCCACCGGAATAACCGTATTGATTTTTACCGCTTTGACAATTTCTATCAACGATAGGGTATTCTGCGCCAGTCGGTCTTGCAGTTCACTGACTTCCGCCTGCAACTGCTGGTTTCTGGCCAGCAAGGCCTGACGGGTTTTGCGGTTGACGTATTGCTGTTTTTCTTTTGGGCGTAGATTCAACGGGCCAAGTTGCTGATCAACATAGGCAGCAATTAGGCGTTTTCGCTCAAGGCTGCTCAGCGTACTTAAACCACCTTAACGATACCTTTTGCCTTGAGCCGAATATGCAGGGCCTTGGCGGAAATAGGGGACTTGTCAAAGCCTTCAGCCAGCATCAGTTGTAATTCGTGCTCGATCAGTGTGTCCAGTTCCTTTCGTGAGAGGCAATGGAGAGATATGAAGTTGTTTACCATCGTAGGCAATTTAACATAATATACATTATGCGCACCAACATAAACCAAGGGAGAATCCAGCCGTTGGCGGTCATGATTGTCCTGCTCATTAACAACGGCCAAACCCCATATCTTACTTAATACTGTATTCTCGGCTTAAGCGACGGTGCAACCTCAACACATTGGTTTCAACTGCCGTCACCACGTTCTCCGGAAAATCTGTCGGTAATGAAGTCTTCACGTTATCCAGTGCTGCCGGAATCATTCTGGCAAAGTCACTCAGGATTTCATGCATCTGCACTTCCGGAAATTTCAGCACCTTTGCTGTCGCCAGAAAATGTCGCGGATAAATTTTATCGATTGCCGTTTTTTTGCCTTTGGATGCGTTAAGCCCCATTGCCAGTTTGAGATCGCTGATGTGTATTCCTGCGCCACCCAATACCGGAAATGCTGAAATGATGTCGTAAAATGGCGTGAGTCGATAACTGCCGCCAGCCTGAATAAATACGGAGAAGTTTTTTGCATGGCCATCCGTTGCGCCAATCAACCACTGGAACACCTGAAACTTCATAAAATCATAGCGATCTTTCAGCGCCTCGCTTGACCCCATCAAAAAAGCCATGATCCGCGCGATGCCTGGGCCTCCATCTGATTCATATTTCACCGATGAAGGTAAACCGAATGTCTGACACATATCCTCCTGTGGCAAGCGAAGTAAAACCGTTCGCTCAGCATTCCAACGCCTGTCAAAACGTTCGACCGCTAACGCGCGCACATTTCCCGCTTTAATGATTTCTGCGTCCGTCACATTCAACCCAAGTTCTTTCGCCAGCAGCAGACAGTAATACTCATTATCAACGCTTTGGCTGAGATCGAGCGTCGCATTGGGCTGCCTGATTTCGCCAATCGGTAATTTAATGATGTGCGTCGTCGGCGTTATTCCTTTCGGAATGCACCAGTCATTGCCTATTCTGAGCAGCGCTGTCTTCTCCTGCGCGCCAGCAACCGAGATGCGAAAGTCATTTTCTTCTCTAATCATGCCTAGAGGGATATCTGCTTTATAAGCCGTTAATACTTCTTCAAGCCTGGCTTCAGTGAGCTGTTCCCATGCCATTATCGGGCGCGTTATGGTTTCACTTTCGGGTAATAACGTTACGGCACCAACGCTATCTCGCCCTATTTCTGACAATAAATCAAACGGTTGCCTGGATTTAGCATGATAACGTTTAACGATCCGGTCACGTACAATCGGGCTATCGGGTAACAGGTTATCGAAGAAGTTAAATACGGCATCAGAGGTGATATTCCCCCTCTGCAATGGCAGCGAAAGTGATAACGGTCTGGCATAACGGTTGGCTAACCACTCCGGTGCATACTTAAAGGTGTGCGCGCCATTGGCTAACTTCGTTAACTCGCCTACCCGCTGGTTGTTCATCCAAGTGACAAGTTTAGGCATTACCACTCCAGATCTTGCTGTTCTGTTGATTCTGGCGAGGCATTTTTCGTGTCGCATAGCGTCATTGAGAGTTCAAGCGACTGTAAAATCTTAAAAAATGTCGTGAGCGTGGTATTGTCAGGATTGTTTTCGAAATTGGAAATTGTCGCCTGCTTAATACCGATTTTTTTCGCCAGCTCGCTCTGCGTCCAGCCATTTTGCTGACGAACCAGTTTCATTGCATTCGCTAATTGCGTTGGGCTATAGATCTTCTGAAAGCTCATCATGTCATACGTCCACAGCATATTTATCCGCTCAAGGGGATATTATCAGTTTTATCCTTTAGTGGGGATAAAGTCAATCAGGAAACACATCTTATCCGCTCTACGGGATAAACACTGTGATATCCGCGATCGCGGATAAAAAGGAGGATTTAAAAGTCGTTTGAAGTCGGCAATATTAAGCAGCCGCATGCCATCTTCGACATGCGGCTTATACGGTTTACCAGCTATATTTCACACCCAGCATGCCCTGAGTATCGCTATAGCCTTTATCACCTAGTTGCACACCAACATTCCCCCACAGGCTAAGGTTGTTATTTACTTTCGCCTCAACCCCGGTACGTACTTCACCGAGATTACGCGCACCATCACGGCTTACGGTTTGACCATTCATCTTCACGGCGTAGACTTTGCTGTTGTTGATCCAGTTCGCTTCAATGTAAGGCTGGAACTCACGCTGTTTACCATTGTCGCGCTGGTGATGACTGTTCAAGTAGGTTTTCACCCCAAGTCGCGTTTGCACGTTTCCGTCACCTTCCGTTTCAATGCGTGTTCCGTCTTTCCGGGTATGGTCAGAATCTTTCACACCCATCCAGGTGATTTGCACCTGTGGCTGGACGTACCAGGTATTCAGCGTCCCTTCGCTGCCGCTAAATGTTCCCGCTTCAAAGGTATATCCACCCTCAACAGAGGCCGTCACACCGCGAGAATCATAGTCGTCAGCAGAACGATTATCGGAACTGACGCTGTTATCAAACCAGTTATACAGCGCCCAGCTGTCAACATAAGCGCCGGTCTTATTCGCATCGTTCTGATACCAGGTCGCGTACATCCCAGCGCTGTAACCGCTGATGCGCCCATCCGATTTATAACCCACACGATTACTCTGAGTATTACTGTGCTGATTGGCATAGCCTGCCATGATGCCGAGATGCCAGCGATCCTGCGCGTTGCTACTCCACTGCGCCAAATCGCCGCCTAGCTGCAATACATAGCGGTTAGCCTGAGTATTTAGCTGACCGTCACCGGCCCTTGAACGTTCGTGCCCTCCGACATGACGCATCCACATACTGCTTGCCGAACCCTGAGAATGCAGTGAATCTGTATACTGCGGCTCACCCAGACGGTCGTGTAAACGATGGCTAAACAGCGAGTTGGCTGCGGCAATGTTGCTGATATAGCTTCCGGCCTCCGGGCGATAAACTGATGGGCCTTCCGGATCCACAGCAGGAGGATTATTGATGGGATCGGGTGTATCCGGTGGCGTTACGCCTTCCCATTTACTGGTTAGATACCAGTTTTTCTCGTCATTCCCCTTCCCTTTAGCCAGCGTGTAGACGTAAGCCCCAGCTTCGACAGTTCCGGTGGTCAGCGCGAAGTTACCTGCAGAATTACCGCCAACCTCAATGAGTTCAATACCGTTGACCGTTTGTGCACCGACGCCGCCAATGTTATCAACCCGAACGCGAGTGTTCCCTTGGGTATCGCCTTTCACGTTCATTTTATCCGTGGGTGA
Organism: Escherichia sp. MOD1-EC5990; assembly: GCF_002965285.1. Classification (NCBI taxonomy): domain Bacteria; kingdom Pseudomonadati; phylum Pseudomonadota; class Gammaproteobacteria; order Enterobacterales; family Enterobacteriaceae; genus Escherichia; species Escherichia sp. MOD1-EC5990. Next base: position 80,390 of record NZ_PTRV01000013.1, read on the forward strand.
ATTATCGCCGCCCAGCGTCGCGTTGAACGTCATCAGGCCATTGTTTCCGGTATAGTTGCCGTTAACGGTCAGTACATTCCCCGGTTTCCCCCCTTCGCTATTCATTTGAACCGTGCCACCATTCTCCAGATTGCCGCCGATAGTGGTTTTGGCGACACGCAGTGTCCCCCCAGGCATAACGTTCACATCACCTGCAGTGGTGACATTTCCCGACATCACACCGCTGTTATGGATATTAATGTGCTGACTTGCCATATTAATGGCAGAGTCGGAACCGAAAGCAATTTCACCACCCACGATATCCGTCGTACCCTGATACGCCGCGGAATCGTTGTTAAGAGTCAGGATCCCGGTCCCCAGTTTTGTCACATCACCGCTATCGGTGATACTGTGCGTCATCGCCCAGCTACGCTCAGTGGCGATGGTGAGCAGGCCATTATTGATTACGGAAGCATCACCCAGGTTTTTCTGCTCGTTGACGCTGAGCGCGCTGCCTGCATCGATGTTGAATTGCCCCACAAAGCGGCTATTATCGCCATCCAGCTCTACGTCTGTGCTGGCGGTTGCGCTCACGATACCTTTACCGCTTATGCTATTGCGCAGTTCGCCGGTCACGTTTTTTAGCGTTAACAGACCGTCATTGGCAATATTTCCTCTGCCTAACCCCTGCGTATTGTCGAGGCTGACTTCCGCATTTGGGCTAATGCTGGTTAACGCATTGTAGCGTGCATTAAGCCCCTCGATAGCCAGTGTTCCCCCTGTAACATTCAGGTTTCCGCCACCTGTCAGTTCGCCCTGACTGATCCCACCTTTATTCACCGTCAGCGAACCTTCTTTGAACAAAATAGTCGAACCCATCAGCCCGGTGAATGTCTCTACCGTCTGCTCCGATCCATTAAGATCGACGATGGCCGCGTTGCTGATGTTCAGTTCCCGAGTATTGCCCAGCGCGCCATCCGCATCGGTACGTAATGTCCCCATCTGAACATAGGTTGCCCCCTGATAGTCGTTCTGACCGTTGGAAAGCGAAACCTGTCGCACTGTATTGATTGCCAGATCCCCTTCACCACCGATTTTTGCCGACATATCGGCCGTTGCGCCATAGGCTCCGCCATGTTCGGCTAACGTCAGCTTTTGCCCACCATGGATGTTCAGCGCTTTCAGCCCATAGTTAACATACAAACCATCACCAGGTGCGGTCGTGAGTCGGAATCCATAATCACCCTCGGCGACCACTGTTCCGTTTTGTGCAATGTGTAACGTTTTGTCCGCTTCCACCTCGTCGCCCTGTAAATCACGTAACGTTAATGAGCCACCCGACCCAATAACCGTTTGCGCCTTCACCAGTTGAACGCCGACATGGCTATCATCGTGTTCCAGCAAATTGAGCGTAGTCTGAGGGTTATTCGCCATGGGATCATTCCACGGTTTAGGCACGTCGATAAGCACGTCGCCCGTCCCGTTTACCTGATAGTTACGGCCTTTCCAGGTGTAGTCACCCGTGCCGACAACCAGTGTATCGACGCTGATATATCCCTCCGCAAGCGTCGCAGCAGGTATATCCGTATCGAAAGTGAGCGTACCGCCATTCATGGCTAGTCCACCAATGGATTGCTCTCCCACTTTTACCGATGTGGTATTTTCACTGTCAGACTGAAGCATCGCGTGAGTAAGCGCAGCGGTGTTGTAGCGTTCCAGTGTGAAGGTACTGTCTTTCAGTTGGGCAACACCGGCGAATTCAGTTCCTGTTGCATGGGTAAAGCCAAACATTTTGTCGGAGGATGACAGCTGCACTCGCATCAAGCCATCGCCTTTGAGCGCATTGGTCAGCGTGTAATCTCCTGCGCTGTTCGTTGATCCGAGAATGTCGAGCGTACCGGGGCTTGCAATGGTTACTTCACTCGAACCCATGCCTGTTACCCCATCTGCCGTATGTGACGCAATAGTCAGGAGGCCGTCATTGACCAGCGTTTTACCGCTATAAGTATTCCCTGCATTGAACACCGTATGGCCTGCATCATGCATCACTTTTCCGTCTTTATCGTCACCCGTAATCAGCATATCGACCTGGTAGCCGGCATCACTGTTATTGGTATGATTAAAGACAAAAACGCCTTCGCCAAGACCAAACTCCACTTTCGTCGCATTGGTGATAAACCCGGCATCTGCCGCCACCTCACCGTGAGCAGCACCAATGTTTAGCGTTCCTACAGCAGGCTCAAAAACACCTAAGTAAACTTCTCCACCTTCGACATTCAGCGTGCCGTTATTCGTCAGGGTTAACGTACCTGTGCCAGTCGTCCCTACGTTCATATTGAATGTTTCAAGAAGAGAGTTCTGCCCATCCACCCGCACGTCGCCCTTACTTTTGTCATTGAGAGCTATCTGTGTATCACGCGCTTTAACTATACCTCCGGTGGTAATATTCAGTTCACCCGTGCCTAATACACCGACCTGTAGCAATTGGGCGTTAGTAGATGACGTTTTTAAATTCCAGAGACTATCCGTTGAAATATTAACTATCCCCTTACCGGAGGCATTTCCTCCGATAAATCCATAGCCCGTTGAATTAAGGGTGGCACCATTACTGACATTTACGATGCCGCTACCAAAATTACCGACATTGATACCTACAGTATCGAACGATGATGTCGCATCCATCAGGTTCAGTGTGCCGATACCGCTTGCTTTATCGCCCAAAAAAGTAATATTTTGCGATACGAACTTACCGCCATCGCTGATATTGAGGTTTCCGACGCCCGCAACACCAATAGTGGTATAGACATTCTTATTGACCTCCCACATCCCCCCCGTGGTGATGCTAACCTTCCCGACGCCGGTTTCTCCATAACCGAGTGAGCTTCCTCCGTTGCTGACAACAAGCCCCTCATTACTGATATTCATTTCGCCGCGGCCGTCATAACCAAGATTAGTTCCGAGATTAGTGATAACGGAGTTCTTATCCTTAACAGTAATGTTGCCTGTGCCTGTTTCTTTCATCCCCGCAGTGATAATTCCCGAATCTACTTTGCCTTCACTCGAGACATTAAGTTCACCGTCGCCAGCATCACCGATATAGATATAGCGGAAAGCTTCGCCCGTTCCGAGGAAATTCCAATGCCCTTTATCGGTCACGTTGACGACACCGTGGGACCCGTCCTGAACGCCCACCAATGAATATTCTTTATTATTAATCAGTCCATTATTGGAAATATTGACTGTGCCATTACCGAAATATCCATTATAGAGTCTGCGTACCGTGATGACAGAGTCTTGATCCTGCACATTCAGGGTTCCGATACCGGTGAGGTTGCCACCGATAATCGTATTTTCAGCCGTAATTAGCCCCCCATCGCGAATAGTTGCTTCGCCCGTCCCTTGATTACCAATTTGAAATTCAATTGAGGAATCATTATTTTTTATTAGCCACTCGCCACCCTTTTCAACGATAACCTTACCATTACTGTTCGCCTGATATCCTACAATGGCGACTATTGAACTCGTGACGTAACCCTTATCCGTAATATTTAATGAGCCTGTACCGTAACTCCCTATTTCGAATAATTCGGTCGTCAGAACCGAGTCCTCTCCTTCAACATTGACCGTCCCGACGCCTCCTGTCGAAGAACCTATCCTTAAATATCCTCCGTCAACGTGACCCTTCTGTTTAATATTCAGCGTCCCCGTTCCGGATTGACCCACATTTAAAGGCCTTGCATTATTTCCGCTATCATACAATCGCCAGGTGCCACCCAAAACGTTAACGGTGCCCTCTGAGTCCTCATTACCACCAATGACGCTGGTAGTAATAGTGGTTAAGGAGGCATTACCGCCAGCCAAAATATTAAGCACTCCAGTGCCATACCACCCAACCAGGTAGGCATCGTAAGCAACATCAGTATTAATATTGGTAATCTGACCATTATCAACTTCCAGACTCGCACCAGACGCTGAACCGCTTAGTGCCAGCAAAACACCCAGCGTCAATCTACTGAATTTCGTTGTCAATCCAGAGGATTTACGCAAATTAACCGTTGATGTTTTACCTACCCTGCGAGTTAATTCCGAGCAGGCCTGAAATACCTGTAGGGTGCAATTCCATATCACGCGATAGATTCTATTCATATAAACGCTCCATATACAAACAATACAGCCACGAAAGAGATGAGCCATCAGACGTTAAAAATGAAACTTATTAAGTTGTCAGAGGTCTGTATTGAGTGTTGGTTGGAGGTGGGAAGGTGTCAATTTGGCTAATTTGCTAATACTTTCGAATCGATAGATTAAAAATTGCATAGTTCTTATTTTATTTAAAAATGAACCATGAGTTATTGTTGCTTAATAAGAAAACTGTTTCTTTCAATAAGAAGATTATCATCATCATATTTAACAAAGAATAGCACTAATTGCTAAAAAAGAAGTTTATTAAAACCCTTTTTCATCCATTAATGCCTTTAGGAATATTTGCTATAAAATAAGGGTTATGCTTAATGCTTTAAGAAAAATAGCAATTTTCCCTTGAATATAGTACTGGTGATGGAACGATGAATCTGCAAGCTGGCATTTAACAAGCCAGCTCTAAAGAAGGGAAATAAGAATACCAATACTCAAAAACTAACAGCCACAGTCATCATGATGTGGCTGTCAATGAAACTATAACCCAGGCGCTTTCCATAACGACGTCGTCAGTCCATGATCAACCAGCCCCAGCTGATCCTGATAAACTGCCTGCCACTTATCGCGTGAATCCTGATAAAGTTCATGCTTTTCCGGGTCTGGTGTGTGCGTCCGTTCCCAGCGAACCAGGCGTTCTCCGGTTTCTGCCATTGATGAAAAAATTCCGGCACCGACGCCAGCTGCAATGGCACATCCTAATGCGGTGGCTTCTTTGACCACCGGAATATTGACGGGTAATCCCGAGACATCAGCGAGAATTTGACTCCATAATTTCCCTTTTGAACCTCCGCCTGCAAAGACTAACGATGAAGGATGAATATTCGAGAAATCAGCGATTTGCTGCAAGTTACACGCTGATACAATCGCCGCATTTTCTTCCAGCGCACGGAACAATGTCGCTTTGTTACATTTATCCGGATCAATAGACAAATTAATAAAGGAAGGCGCAGCGTGATACCAGGTTTTAAAGCGCATTCTGTCGGAGAATATCGGCATTACGCCCCACGACCCAGGCGGCACACGACTTGCCATCTCTTCAAGCAACGTATAGGTGTCGATGCCTAAACGTTCGGCAATCAGTTTTTCTTCGGCACAGAAAGCATCGCGGAACCAGCGCATGGTGAGTCCGGTAAAAAAGCTTATAGATTCAGCTTGTACCATGCCAGGAATAACATGAGGATTAATGCGCACGTTCATTTCTGGGTCTGTCACCGGCGCGGCTAAGTTTACAACTTGCTGCCAGAATGTACCGCCAAGAACAGCGGTTTGTGCCGGACGGACAACGCCTAACCCCAGGCAACCAAGTTGCACGTCGCCTCCTCCAACGACCACCGGAGTGCCCGCCTTCAGACCGCAGAGTTCCGCCGCTTGTGAACTTACCACGCCCAGCAATGTGCCGGTTTCTTTGACAGGAGAAAGAATATCGGCCCGCAGTCCGGCCATATCCAGCAATGCAGGTTTCCAGTCACGGGTGGTTAGATCAAGAAGTCCCGTGGTGCCAGCGTTAGAGGGATCCACCGCCAGTTCACCGCTGAGCATATAGGCCAGCCAGTCGCTGATCATGGTGATGGTCGACGCCTGTCGGTAGATATCAGAACGATGGTGCGCCAGCCAAAGTAATCTGGGAATAGCGCTTAAAGCCAGCGTTTGTCCGGTGGCGCGATAAACTTCGTTTTCAAAGGTATTGTTGTGCAGTTCTTTAAGTTCGCTAACTTCGCGCGCCGCTCTGGCATCCACATTGGCGCAGGCCCAGATCGGTGTTCCTTCATTGTTATATAAAACAATGCCTTCGCGCATCGAACATGCCGAAACGGCAGCAATATACTCCGGGGCTATGCCGGCGTTGTGCAGCGCCTGGCGCATACACTCACACGCCAGTTGCCAGTTTTTGTTGAGATCAAATTCCATAGAACCAGGAACGTCCGGTACTGCCAGATGCCGCCACTCCGCCTGTCCCACTGCTATTTGATTGCCTTCCAGGTCGAATATCACAGCCCGAATACTTCCGGTGCCTGCATCCAGCGCCATCAGGTAGTACTTTGATTCTGAAGGGGTAAAGAGTCGAGCCATTAGATTATCCTCGGCTTATGCGTTCTGTCTGTTCCTCTATACGTTCTCCATCATTCCCGGTAATAAGGTCATGCAAATTTAACTACGTAAAATCGCCGCTGCTGTGTCCTGATCGGTAACCAGTGCGTTGATATAGCCGCCTTTAATTGCAGCGGCAATGGCTTCGGCTTTATTTTCTCCCCCTGCCACGCCAACCCGGACGGGAATGGTCTTCAGCGCGCTTAAAGGTAAGCCAATCAGTTCGTTATGTATTTTAATATCCGTGACAACGTCACCTTTTGCATCAAAAAAGTAGCCTAAAATGTCGCCAACCGCCCCTTTTCGGCCAATCATTAACTGTTCGCCCTGACTGATATAACCGGAGCGAATGATCGTCGCGTCGTCTTGTTGACTCACGGCCCCAATGCCGACAATCGCCACATCCGCAGCTTGTGCGGCTAACAGAACATCTTTGACGCAATTTTCATTTTTTAGCGTATGGGCAATGTCAGCGGAGGATGCCCGCAGCGGAGCCGGAATAATATTCACACTGCACGCCGCATTAAGCTGCCCGATACCCGTCATATAAGAACCGACGCCACCGGAGAGCGTGACCAGGCGAATTTGCTGCGACGAAATAAAACCACTTAAGCGTTGCAGCGTATTCATGGTTGCCTCGCCAAAACCAATCGCCAGCATCTGTTGTGGTTGAAGTAAACTCATCAACATATGCGCCGCGCCTATCCCTAGTCGCCCGCCGACATCAGCATCCGCAAGCCCAGGGATCACCCGGACATGTTGCAGCGAAAACTGACAACGTAATTGAGTTTCATATTCCAGACAGCCTTCAAAGCGAGAATTAATCTGTACGCGAATAATGCCGGATTGATGCCCTTTCTCCAGTAATCGCGACACTTTCAAACGGGTCAGCCCGAGACGCTCGCTGATCTCGCTCTGGGTCAGCCCGTCGTGATAGTAAAACCACGCGATCCGCGCGACCTGTTCTTCTTCACACATTCCCTGTTCTGAAATTGCCGAATCGTTGATTGTCATAATTCATTCTTCACTTTGAACATATTTAAATCTTTAATGCAATTGTTCAGTTCTTGCGCATTTATATCTGTGATAGCAACCACAGTTTGACTCTACGAGCATGAACAAACGCAACCGTGAAAATCAAAATAGCATAAATTGTGATCTATTCGTCGGAAATATGTGCAATGTCCACCTAAGGTTTATGAACAAATTGAAAGCAGAAATACATTTGTTCAAAACTCACCTGCAAAACTGAACGGGGGAAACATGCTAACGAGTGATACCCGCGCGTTACCGCTACTTTGCGCCCGCTCGGTTTATAAACAGTATTCAGGGGTTAATGTCCTGAAAGGCATCGATTTTACGTTGCATCAGGGGGAAGTCCACGCCCTGCTTGGCGGCAATGGTGCCGGTAAATCGACGTTAATGAAGATCATTGCCGGTATTACCCCTGCTGATAGCGGTACGCTGGAGATTGGGGGCAACAACTACACCAGATTAACGCCAGTTCATGCTCATCAGTTGGGTATTTATCTCGTTCCCCAGGAACCGCTGCTTTTCCCAAGCCTGTCGATAAAAGAAAACATTCTGTTTGGGCTGGCAAAAAAACAGCTCTCCATGCAGAAACTGAAGAACTTGCTGGCGGCGCTGGGCTGCCAGTTTGATCTGCATAGTCTGGCAGGATCGCTGGATGTCGCCGATCGCCAAATGGTGGAAATCCTCCGCGGGCTGATGCGCGACTCGCGGATTCTGATCCTCGATGAACCTACCGCCTCGCTTACCCCCGCCGAAACCGAACGTTTGTTTAGTCGCTTGCAAGAGTTGCTTGCTACTGGCGTGGGTATTGTTTTTATCTCGCATAAGCTGCCGGAAATTCGCCAGATTGCCGATCGAATTAGCGTGATGCGCGACGGAACCATCGCCTTAAGCGGCAAAACCAGCGAACTGTCTACCGACGACATTATTCAGGCCATCACGCCAGCGCTACGGGAAAAATCGCTCTCTGCCAGCCAAAAATTATGGCTGGAGTTACCTGGCAACCGCCCACAACATGCCGCCGGAACGCCGGTGCTGACACTGGAAAACCTGACCGGCGAAGGTTTTATGAATGTCAGCTTGACGCTTAATGCCGGAGAAATTCTGGGTCTGGCTGGGCTGGTGGGGGCCGGACGCACAGAACTGGCCGAGACGCTCTATGGTCTGCGTACTTTGCGTGGCGGACGCATTATGCTGAATGGTAAAGAGATCAATAGATTATCCACTGGAGAACGTTTACTGCGCGGTCTGGTTTATCTGCCGGAAGATCGCCAGTCATCCGGACTGAATCTCGATGCTTCGCTGGCCTGGAATGTCTGCGCCCTTACTCATAACCTTCGTGGATTCTGGGCGAAAACCGCGAAAGATAACGCCACACTGGAACGTTATCGTCGGGCTCTGAATATTAAATTTAACCAACCGGAACAAGCTGCGCGGACCTTATCCGGCGGCAACCAGCAAAAAATCCTGATTGCCAAATGTCTGGAAGCTTCGCCGCAAGTTTTGATTGTCGATGAGCCGACGCGCGGCGTGGATGTCTCGGCCCGTAATGATATCTACCAGCTGTTGCGCAGCATCGCCGCACAAAATGTGGCTGTGCTGCTTATCTCCTCTGATCTGGAAGAGATCGAACTGATGGCAGATCGCGTATATGTGATGCATCAGGGCGAAATTGCCCACTCTGCACTGACCGGACGCGATATTAATGTCGAGACCATTATGCGCGTTGCCTTCGGCGATAGTCAGCGTCAGGAGGCATCATGCTGAAGTTTATCCAGAACAACCGTGAAATCACGGCACTGCTGGCGGTGGTGTTGCTGTTTGTATTACCCAGTTTTCTCGACCGCCAGTATTTAAGTATGCAAACGCTGACCATGGTTTATAGCAGCGCGCAAATCCTGATCCTGCTGGCAATGGGCGCGACGCTGGTGATGCTCACGCGCAATATCGATGTTTCGGTAGGTTCGATTACCGGAATGTGCGCAGTGCTGTTGGGAATGTTACTGAACGCGGGGTATTCACTACCTGTTGCTTGTGTCGCGACTTTACTGCTTGGTTTGCTCGCGGGATTTTTCAACGGTGTCCTGGTCGCGTGGCTAAAGATCCCTGCCATTGTTGCCACGCTCGGTACATTAGGATTGTACAGGGGCATCATGTTGCTGTGGACTGGCGGTAAATGGATTGAGGGGTTACCCGCCGAACTGAAACAACTCTCCGCCCCGCTGCTGTTTGGCGTTTCAGCAATTGGTTGGTTGACGATAATTCTGGTGGCATTTATGGCCTGGCTGCTGGCGAAGACGGCGTTTGGACGCAGTTTTTATGCCACGGGCGATAATTTGCAGGGCGCTCGTCAACTGGGCGTTCGTACGGAAGCCATTAGGATTGTGGCATTTTCGTTGAACGGCTGCATGGCGGCACTGGCGGGGATTGTGTTTGCTTCGCAGATCGGTTTTATTCCCAACCAGACCGGTACCGGGCTGGAGATGAAAGCGATTGCAGCCTGCGTGCTGGGCGGTATTAGTTTGCTCGGCGGTTCCGGTGCGATCATCGGTGCGGTACTCGGCGCATGGTTCCTGACGCAGATCGATAGTGTACTGGTGCTGTTGCGCATTCCGGCATGGTGGAATGATTTTATCGCGGGCCTGGTTCTGCTGGCGGTGCTGGTGTTTGATGGACGCCTGCGTTGTGCGCTGGAACGTAATCTACGGCGGCAAAAATATGCCCGCTTTATGACGCCACCGCCATCCGTTAAACCCGCTTCGTCAGGTAAAAAACGGGAGGCCGCGTAATGCGTATTCGCTACGGTTGGGAACTAGCTCTTGCCGCACTGCTCGTTATTGAGATTGTCGCATTTGGTGCAATTAACCCGCGGATGTTAGATCTCAATATGTTGCTGTTCAGCACCAGTGACTTTATCTGCATTGGCATTGTCGCCCTACCGCTGACGATGGTGATTGTCAGTGGCGGGATCGATATTTCGTTTGGCTCGACCATCGGCTTGTGCGCCATTGCATTAGGCGTACTGTTTCAAAGCGGCGTGCCGATGCCGCTGGCGATTCTTCTGACCTTTCTGCTCGGCGCATTGTGCGGGCTGATTAACGCCGGATTAATTATCTATACCAAAGTTAACCCGCTGGTGATTACGCTTGGCACGCTGTATCTGTTTGCCGGAAGCGCTCTGCTGCTTTCCGGGATCGCCGGAGCGACGGGGTACGAAGGTATTGGTGGATTCCCGATGGCGTTTACAGATTTCGCTAACCTGGATGTGCTGGGACTCCCCGTTCCGCTGATTATCTTTCTGATATGTCTCCTCGTTTTCTGGCTCTGGCTGCATAAAACCCATGCAGGACGTAATGTGTTTTTGATTGGGCAAAGCTCGCGCGTGGCGCTTTATAGCGCGATTAAAGTTAACCGCACCTTATGTGCACTCTATGCCATGACGGGGCTGGCGTCTGCGGTCGCCGCTGTGCTGCTGGTATCGTATTTTGGTTCAGCACGTTCCGATCTCGGTGCGTCGTTTCTGATGCCCGCCATCACCGCCGTGGTGCTTGGCGGTGCCAATATTTATGGTGGTTCCGGTTCCATTATCGGCACCGCCATTGCGGTTTTACTAGTGGGATATTTGCAACAAGGTTTGCAAATGGCAGGAGTGCCAAATCAGGTGTCCAGCGCCCTTTCCGGTGCGCTGCTTATCGTCGTTGTCGTAGGTCGTTCCGTTAGCCTGCATCGCCAGCAAATTAAAGAGTGGCTGGCGCGTCGGGCCAATAACCCATTGCCATAAAGGATATCTTCATGACACTTCATCGCTTTAAGAAAATCGCCTTACTTAGCGCTCTTGGCATTGCCGCAATCTCTATGAATGTGCAGGCCGCAGAGCGTATTGCTTTTATTCCCAAACTGGTTGGCGTGGGATTTTTTACCAGCGGTGGCAACGGCGCACAACAAGCTGGTAAAGAGCTGGGCGTTGATGTGACCTACGACGGGCCGACAGAACCCAGTGTTTCTGGTCAGGTACAGTTGATTAATAACTTCGTCAATCAGGGGTATAACGCCATTATCGTTTCTGCGGTTTCGCCTGATGGCTTGTGTCCGGCACTGAAACGCGCCATGCAACGTGGCGTGAGAGTGCTGACCTGGGACTCTGATACCAAACCGGAGTGCCGCTCTTACTACATTAATCAGGGAACGCCCGCCCAGTTGGGAGGTATGTTGGTGGATATGGCGGCGCGTCAGGTGAATAAAGACAAAGCCAAAGTCGCGTTTTTCTACTCAAGCCCCACCGTTACGGACCAAAACCAGTGGGTGAAAGAAGCGAAAGCGAAAATCGCCAAAGAGCATCCAGGCTGGGAAATTGTCACTACGCAGTTTGGCTATAACGATGCCACTAAATCGTTACAAACCGCAGAAGGAATATTAAAAGCCTATAGCGATCTCGACGCCATTATCGCCCCGGACGCCAACGCCCTGCCCGCTGCCGCACAAGCCGCAGAAAACCTGAAAAATGACAAAGTTGCGATTGTCGGATTCAGTACGCCAAACGTGATGCGTCCGTATGTAGAGCGCGGCACGGTGAAAGAATTTGGCCTGTGGGATGTGGTTCAGCAAGGCAAAATTTCAGTTTATGTCGCGGATGCATTATTGAAAAAAGGATCAATGAAAACGGGCGACAAGCTGAATATTCAGGACGTAGGTCAGGTTGAAGTCTCGCCAAACAGCGTTCAGGGCTATGACTACGAAGCGGATGGTAATGGCATCGTACTGTTACCGGAGCGCGTGATATTCAACAAAGAGAATATCGGCAAATACGATTTCTGATGTGCATTACTTAACCGGAGTACGTTATGGCAGATTTAGACGATATTAAAGATGGTAAAGATTTTCGCACCGATCAACCGCAACAAAATATCCCTTTTACCCTGAAAGGTTGCGGTGCGCTGGATTGGGGAATGCAGTCACGCTTATCGCGGATTTTTAATCCGAAAACGGGTAAAACCGTGATGCTGGCCTTTGACCATGGTTATTTTCAGGGGCCGACTACCGGACTAGAACGCATCGATATAAATATCGCCCCGCTGTTTGAACATGCCGATGTATTAATGTGTACGCGCGGCATTTTGCGCAGCGTAGTTCCCCCGGCGACCAATAAGCCGGTGGTACTGCGGGCGTCAGGTGCGAACTCTATTCTGGCGGAATTAAGTAATGAAGCCGTGGCGTTATCGATGGATGACGCCGTGCGCCTGAACAGTTGCGCGGTGGCGGCGCAGGTTTATATCGGCAGCGAATATGAACATCAGTCGATTAAAAATATTATTCAGCTGGTCGATGCCGGAATGAAAGTAGGAATGCCGACCATGGCCGTGACTGGCGTGGGCAAAGATATGGTGCGCGACCAACGTTATTTCTCGCTGGCTACCCGAATCGCCGCTGAAATGGGGGCGCAGATTATCAAAACTTATTATGTCGATAAAGGTTTTGAACGGATTGTTGCCGGATGTCCGGTACCCATTGTTATTGCTGGCGGTAAAAAATTACCGGAGCGCGAGGCGCTGGAAATGTGCTGGCAGGCTATCGATCAGGGCGCTTCTGGTGTGGATATGGGGCGTAATATTTTCCAGTCTGACCATCCGGTGGCGATGATGAAAGCCGTACAGGCGGTGGTACACCATAACGAAACGGCTGATCGGGCATATGAACTCTATCTGAGTGAAAAACAGTAACTGCGGATTTAAGGAGAAGAATTATGCACGTCACACTGGTTGAAATTAACGTTCATGAAGACAAGGTTGACGAGTTTATCGAAGTTTTTCGCCAGAACCACCTGGGCTCGGTACAGGAAGAAGGCAATTTGCGCTTCGATGTCTTACAGGACCCGGAAGTGAATTCGCGCTTTTATATCTACGAAGCCTATAAAGATGAAGACGCAGTGGCGTTCCATAAAACCACGCCCCACTACAAAACCTGTGTCGCAAAACTGGAATCTTTAATGACCGGGCCGCGTAAAAAACGTCTGTTCAATGGGTTGATGCCGTGAGGCGAATTTATCAGTTTTATCTACAATTGGGGTAACGCGCTGACGGGAGTAAAAATATGTCTGACTGGAACCCCTCTTTATATCTGCACTTTGCCGCTGAACGATCGCGTCCGGCGGTGGAGCTGCTTGCCAGAGTGCCGCTGGAGAATATCGAATACGTTGCCGATCTTGGCTGTGGCCCAGGTAACAGCACCGCCCTGCTGCATCAACGTTGGCCTGCGGCCAGGATAACAGGCATCGACTCGTCTCCGGCGATGATTGCTGAAGCGCGCAGTGCTTTGCCAGACTGCCAGTTCGTGGAAGCAGACATCCGCAACTGGCAACCGGAACAGGCACTCGATCTGATTTTTGCTAATGCCTCACTGCAATGGCTGCCCGACCACTACGAATTGTTCCCTCATCTGGTTTCTTTACTTAATTCGCATGGTGTGTTGGCAGTACAGATGCCAGATAACTGGCTAGAGCCAACCCATGTGCTCATGCGCGAAGTCGCCTGGGAACAAAATTATCCGGATCGCGGGCGTGAGCCGCTGGCTGGCGTTCATGCTTACTACGATATTTTGAGCGAAGCCGGATGTGAGGTCGATATCTGGCGAACCACTTACTATCACCAGATGCCGTCGCACCAGGCGATTATCGATTGGGTGACCGCCACTGGATTACGTCCGTGGTTACAGGATCTGACCGAGAGCGAACAGCAGCATTTTCTTACGCGCTACCATCAGATGCTGGAAGAGCAGTATCCCCTTCAGGAGAACGGACAGATACTGCTGGCATTTCCGCGTCTGTTTATTGTTGCCCGGCGTACGGAGTAAATATTACGTCAGCTGGTAATGACGATCGGGAAGAATTTTTGCTGGAATTTCTGCTTCATCGTTCATCTGTAACAGGTCAATTTCAATAGCGTTGCAGATGGCATCCAGCGGTAAATCATTGTTTTCAATACCGAAGGGATCTTCCAGTTCTTCCGCCAGACAATCCAGCGAAATAAAAGTGTAGGAAATCAGCACAGAGATAAAAGGCGTCATGTAATGCAGATCCACAACCAGCGCGAACGGCAGCATGATACAAAACAGATAAACGGTACGATGCAAAATCAGGGTGTAGGCAAAGGGAATTGGCGTGTAGGCAATGCGCTCGCAGCCTGCCAGAACCGCTGAAATATCGTTAAGCCGATCGTTGAGGCTAATAAACAGGATATCTGAAAGCTGTCCATTGCGTCGCTGAACCGCCAACCACTCCCCCATTATCAACAAAATACGGTTAGCTGGAGTGTTTGAAGCCAGTACACGCTGAAGATCTTCAGTCTTGAGATAATGTGCCAGCACTTCCGCCTGTGGTTGTTTGCGTAATGTCATGCGTAAACAGTGGGCGAAGGCGATTTGCAGCCGGGCAAACTCCCTTACACTTGCCGAATCCGGCAATGTCGTTTTTACCTCACGCAGTAACGACCGAGAGGCAATCATCAACTGTCCCCAAAGTTTTCGCGCTTCAACATAACGGGCGTAACCGGCGTTATTACGAAAACCAAGAAAAATGGCGATGGCGACACCGAGAATGCTGAACGGTGCGAGGGTGAATTTGATTCCCAAATGCGTGTACCAGGGCAGCATGAAAATAACAGCGATAGAAAAGAGAAAATTGAGTAGTAAGCGCGAGGATATCTTGGATAATACTGAACCGTGCCAGACAAAAATACGGCGCAGCCAGTGTTGTTGTGGACGAACGATCATGGTTATCTTCAGGCGTGGAAAAGTCGCCCTATTAAACGTGATTACGATCACATTCTCAAGACACTACTTACAAATTACCTACAAGCTTACAACATTAACAGGTGCTGCATGTGGCACCTGTTAATGATAAAGGTACATAGGATGTTGTAACTAATATAGTGAAATAAGAAACCCGGTCGAAACCGGGTTCAAAGTATTAGCACAACGGACGAACAGCTTCGCGCATCCCTTTTTCGAGAATCGCATCCAGGTCATTAGCAACCTGCTCGACCAGACCAGGCACTTGCGTCAGGTCCTGCTCCCAGTGGTCTTTTTCTGCCAACACAATAGCAACCAGTTCCTGGGTACCGATAACACGGTCACGATGCTGGCTCCAGAGTTGCTGATAACGTTCCAGCCAGTGTGCATCGTCCTGTACCGGATACGCTTCTCCGTTACGCTCACCGCGATAAAAGGCAATCAATGCCGCTAATGCGAAAGTAAGGCGCGCCGGTAGTGTGCCGTTTGCCTTCTGCCCTGCCAGCAGCTGCGGCAGGATGCGGGTGCGGAACTTAGTCATACCGTTGAGCGCGATAGACAGCAGCTGATGCTTAATGTACGGGTTACGGAAACGCCCGGTGACTGCACTGGCGAAAGATTCCAGTTCTTCACGAGGCAGATCCAGTACCGGAATAATCTCTTCATAGATGGCTTTTTCAACGAATGCGCAAATTTCAGCATCGTTCATCGCTTCACCTACGGTATCCAGTCCTGCCTGGAACGCCACCGGCACCAGCGCCGTGTGTGCACCGTTGAGGATTGCCACTTTGCGCTCTTTATACGGTTTAATATCGTCAACAATCAGCACGTTGAGCGGATATTTGTCCAGACGCAGCTCAGTCGCTAAGGATTTCGGCCCCTGAATCACAAACAGGTAAAAGTGTTCAGCGGTGTCGAGGAAACCATCGTGATAACCCAGTTCTTCTTCCAGTTTAGCCACTTCATCACGCGGATAACCGGTAACGATACGGTCCACCAGCGTAGAACAGAAGCTGTTAGCCTGATCCAGCCATTGAATAAATGCTTCTGGTAGTGCCCACTCTTGCGCGTAGCGCAGCACCAGTTCACGCAGTGCATCGCCGTTATAGTCGATCAGTTCACATGGGATGATGATCCAACCTTTATCCTGCGCTCCGTTGAAATGGCTAAAACGTTCGAACAGCAGACGGGTCAGTTTTGCCGGATAACTTACCGCTGGCGCGTCATCGAATTTATCGCCCGCATGGTAGCTGATACCCGCTTCGGTGGTGTTAGAGAAAACAAAGCGCATTTCCGGGTTGTGCGCCAGTTTCAGGAATTCATCGTATTCACTGTAGACGCTGATTTCACGATTAACCGAGCGAATCAGACGCGCGTCGCTAACCGCCTCCCCCTTCTCATTCAAACCACGGATAATGGTGGTGTACAGACCATCCTGCGTGCTCAATGACGGCGGGAATGAAGTTTCAATCGGACGAACAACGACCACGCCAGAATTCAGATCGGTGTGCTCATTCAGGAGATCGATTTGCCAGTCAACAAAGGCGCGCAGGAAGTTACCTTCACCAAACTGAATGATACGTTCTGGATACTGTGCACCGGGAAAATCGCGACGATTTAGTGTTTTCACAATGGGTTCCCTTCTGATTAGTCATACAACCTGTTTGAATTGGTACGACAGGTTAGCAAACTTTAATACGCCGAACCCCTGTTTTGATCAACTCCTGATGATTAATGAGCAGTTTTATGAGAAAAGTGTGGCGCGGATCATGGTTTAATCGAGGAACTACGCCTTTTATTCGCTCAATAAAGTGGTAGAACACATTCCGTTAAAATCGCTCTGTATGAATAAAGATGTCAGACAACTTCCTCACCGTAACGCATAGTGCTGGTACGGTTGCGCCCATCTTTCTTCGAGCGATACAGACATGTATCGGCTTCGACCATCAATTTATTAAAGTCATCGGTCAGCGTTCGGTACGATGCGCAACCACTACCGACGCCAATACTTACCGTGAGATAAAGCGTTTTTTGTAGCCAGGTGAACGGTTGCAGTTCAACGCCTTTACGGATTTTTTCCGCCATTAGCAGACCATCGACAGGATTCACCGATGGCACTGCAACAGCAAATTCTTCGCCGCCCATTCGCGCCACCAGCCCCTTATCACCGACAATCTTTTGAATATGCTGGGCAAACACGCTTAACACTTTATCGCCACATTCATGTCCATAGTTATCGTTAATGCTTTTGAAATAGTCGATATCAAGCAGCATGACAGTCAGATGTTGTGTCTGTTTAAGCGATGGACTTTTCAGCGCCTCGTAAAGACCTGACCGTGAGTAAACCTGAGTCAGAAAATCAAAGTCGGCTCGCAGCGCAACTTGCTTCATTAGCGAATTGATCGCTGCCACGCTAAAAGAAACCATAATTGGGCATATCGCCATCGTGGCAATACCGAGACGTGCGGAGAACATTTGCGGAATGGAGAACGGCGAACCGACCGAGATATCAATCACCGAATTTGCCACCAGTACGATTTCCACCGCACCGGTGACAAAGGTCAACAGACATGTTACCTGCGGCGTATAGCGCACTGCACACCAGATTAATGCAGGCAGCGGGAACGCCAGACTCCCCGCTCCGCCAATGACTACCGAGGCAACAACCGACACAATAAGCGCGATAGCGGGCATCATCTGTTCTGCTTTAAAGCGCGGCAGCACTCCAGGAATTGCCAACGTCAGCATACAAGGCACGATCAACACGCCCGTTGAGAATTGCTCACTGAACCAGTCGGCAAGCAAAGGCCAGAAATCCAGACTATCAATACTGACCGAACCAATCGCCCCGACAATAGCGCATAATAATGCGGCAATCAGACAGTAATTAAATAGCCGTAAGGCACTTACTGGCTCGTACTTATTTTTCCCCAGACGCTTATCCCGCGCGACCAGTAAGGCGACGGTAACAATAAACATCATATTGGAGAAATTGATAGCCAGTGAAACCAGCCCCCATTCGGTGGTTATGGCATCATAAACCAGCATTGCCACATAACTGATCGCATAGTAATGCAGTCGATTAAGCCAGACATAGCGGGCAAACACCCCCGCCATTACGCCATTCAGCGGCCAGAAAAGAGAAAGTTCGTGAACCAGCCGTAACTCTGCACCAATAAAATAGAACAGCGTGGTTAGCACAAAAATAGCGATGCTATTACGTAGCAGATGACCTTCCTGGAACAAACGGAAAGTTGAAATGGGCTGTACATGCATTAATTATCTGTCCATACAATTGCGGGTGGCAATTATCTCAACGTAATAAGTAAATTCTCATAAAGGATAGCATGTTCGCTGACAGCGGCGGCAAATAAAGATATCCTGGGAATGCTATTTTATCGTTTTCCGCAATTATCATGGCTGATTCATCTGTATAACCAACCAGTGATAGATTACCGACACGATATAACGTTGTTGTTCCTCGCTTAACGAAACACCCTGCGGAATGTTATGCCACTTAGCCAGACAACCGCGACAACAGGTTGCAGTGGCGTGCTGAGCGATAAACACCGGATGCCCGCGCATGGGGGTTTGCTTACCGTCGTTAGCCGGTAATGCCGGAGCAAGACGTTTAGAGACAAAATCCGCCGCATGTTGTTCGATGACTGGCGCGCCTTTCTCCAGACAATACTGACGCTCTTTCACACCCAAACGAAAGCGAGAGCGAAATTTTGAACGGGATAAACGCGCGAAGAGTGGATCGAGAGACTGCATTAATAAACCGAACGCCCTAATTGTTTCGTCAATTGTTCAAGGACAGCAATGCCCGCAAGCGAGTTACCGGCATCATCCAGTTCCGGGCTCCAGACTGCGATGGCCATTTCATGCGGAACAATCGCCACAATACCGCCACCAACGCCAGATTTTGCCGGTAGTCCCACCCGCCAGGCAAACTCCCCCGCGTTCTGGTACATACCACTGGTCGCCATCAGCGCGTTAATTTGCCGCGCCTGCATTGGCGTCACCACAGGTTCATCAATATGAATAGCTTTCCCCTGATTAGCCAGAAAGACAAACGTCCGGGCCAGCTCTATACAGCTCATTTTCAGAGCGCAGTAATGAAAGTAGTTTTGCAGAACGGTTGTCACGTCATGATGGAAATTGCCAAACGACTTCATCAGCCAGGCGATAGCCGCATTTCGCGCGGAGTGTTCAAATTCGGAACGCGCTACCACCGTATCGTAGGAAATATCAGACACACCGCTTAAGCCGCGCACGACTTCCAGCATACGTTGCCGAGGAGCGCTTAATCGCCCTTGCAACATATCGCAGACCACCAGCGCACCGGCATTAATAAACGGATTACGCGGAATACCCTGCTCCATTTCGAGTTGCACTAAAGAATTGAACGGTGATCCAGACGGATCTTTGCCGACGCGTTGCCAGATTTCCTCTTCGGAGTAATGACGCATGGCGACAACGAGACTCAGCACTTTGGAAATAGACTGAATGGAAAAACGTTCTTGTGCGTCTCCGGCCTGAAAAAGCTGTCCGTCAACGGTACAGATAGCAATGCCCAGCCGGGAACCGTCTACCGTAGCCAACGCCGGAATATAATCCGCGACTTTACCCTGACCAATGAGCGGCTGCACTTGCCGCAAGATGTTTTCTAAAATTGCATTATCCATGGCGACTGCCACTTTCTACTCCTGGACCGCAGGTCTGAAAAGACCTGCGAGTATATCAGAGCTGAATATGTAGCGTCAGATCCGGTCTTTCCACACCGTCTGGATATTACAGAACTCATGTAAACCGAAATGGGAAAGCTCACGACCAAAGCCACTCTTCTTCACGCCACCAAAGGCGACTCGCGCATCACTGGCACAATAACCATTGATAAACACGCCACCGCATTCCAGACGTGCCGCCATCTGTCTGGCCCGTGTTTCGTCGGTGGTGAAAATGGTCGCTGAAAGGCCGAACTCGCTATCATTAGCCAGTTCCAACGCATGTTCTGCATCCTTTGCAATAGTGATTGCCGCAACGGGGCCAAACATCTCTTCCCGAAAAGCAGTCATTTCTGGGGTAACATTCGCCAGAACCGTCGGCGGATAGTAGTTACCTGCCCCAGCCATCTTTTCCCCGCCCAGTAACAAACGCGCGCCCTGCGCCAGGTTTTTTTCCACCTGATGATGCAGCTCATCACGTAAATCAAAACGAGCCATTGGTCCGAGAGCGTTCTCTTCGTCACGGGGATCGCCCATTTTCAAGGCTGCCGCAGCTGCCACAAAACGTTCGGTAAATGCCGAAGCAATTCCCTCTTCGATAATAAAGCGTTTTGCCGCTGCACAAACCTGTCCGGTATTCTGATAACGTCCGGCTACCGCCGCTTTCACCGCAAGTTCCTGATCGGCATCGTTAAGCACAATAAACGGATCCGAACCGCCCAGTTCCAGTACACATTTTTTCAGTGCCGCTCCAGCCTGTGCGCCAATAGCCGCTCCCGCACGAACACTTCCGGTCACCGTGACTGCAGCAATGCGCGAATCTTTAATCATCTGACTCACACCGTCGTTGTCAGCATTCAGCCAGCCATATACGCCTTGCGGGATCCCCGCATCTTTAAACACCTGGGCAATGAGCTGTGCACAGCCCATCACATTCGGCGCATGCTTAAGTAAGTAACCGTTACCTGCAAGAATGATGGGAACAGCGCCACGCATCACCTGCCATAACGGAAAATTCCACGGCATAATCGCCAGAATCGTCCCCAACGGTCGATACTCAATAACCGCCTGCTGATTTTCCACCAGCGTAGATTCTGCTTTCAGCATTGCCGGACCATGTTCTGCATACCAGTCACACAAATTCGCCGATTTCGCCACTTCAGCACGCGCCTGGTTGATCGGTTTGCCCATTTCACGGGTGATCATTTGCGCCATTTCTTCGCTACGGGCGCGCAGAGCCTTACCGATATCACGCAGTTTTTCAGCACGATAATCTATATTTGTCTCGCGCCAGTCGCGAAAGCCTGCTGCCGCCAGCTGAAGTGCGTTTTCTATATCGTCAGCGCCAGCCCACGGCAGCACAGAAAGTTGTTCACCAGTGGCAGGATTTATCGAAATTGCATGGGTTGCCGGAGTAATGGTCATCGGGGTATCTCCTTTATGGGTTATGGTAAAAAGATACGCAGATTTACTCTTGCTTGAAAATGAATAATATTAAGCCACTTATTCACGAATTGAGAATGCCATGGATCTGACCCAACTGGAGATGTTCAACGCGGTTGCCGAAGCTGGCAGCATTACCCAGGCTGCAGCAAAAGTGCATCGCGTGCCGTCGAATCTCACTACCCGTCTACGCCAGCTGGAAACAGAACTGGGGGTTGATCTGTTTATTCGCGAGAATCAGCGTCTACGTCTCTCGCCTGCCGGGCATAACTTTTTACGCTATAGCCAACACATTCTCGCGTTAGTGGATGAAGCACGGAACGTTGTCGCTGGCGATGAGCCACAGGGTTTGTTTTCTCTTGGTTCGCTGGAAAGCACCGCAGCAGTGCGCATTCCGCCCACGCTGGCGGAGTTTAACCGTCGTTATCCCAAAATTCAGTTTTCGCTTTCCACCGGTCCTTCCGGCACCATGCTGGAAGGTGTGTTGGAGGGAAAACTGAATGCGGCATTTATTGATGGGCCCATTAACCATACTGCTATTGATGGAATACCGGTCTACCGCGAGGAGTTGATGATTGTCACGCCACAAGGACATGCGCCAGTAACCCGTGCCAGTCAGGTGAATGGCAGTAACATTTATGCCTTCCGCGCCAATTGTTCGTATCGTCGCCACTTCGAGAGCTGGTTTCATGCTGACGGTGCCGCTCCGGGAACTATCCATGAGATGGAGTCTTATCACGGAATGTTGGCCTGTGTGGTCGCAGGAGCTGGCATTGCGCTTATTCCACGCTCTATGCTGGAAAGTATGCCGGGGCATCACCAGGTTGAGGCGTGGCCGTTAGCTGAGCAATGGCGTTGGTTAACAACATGGCTGGTCTGGCGTCGCGGTGCGAAAACGCGTCCGCTTGAGGCGTTTATTCAACTGCTCGATGTGCCTGACTCAGCAAAACAGTCTTCCCAATGAGCTATTTTTGATAGTTCTTGCAGCTCATATGCTCTATATAGTGATGTTCCGATGACTTATGACTATATGGGGCAAATATGGTTACGCCAGTAAGCATCAGCAATTTCATCTCACTTCCTGATGATTTTCCCGTTCGCAATATTGCACCTCAGGTAAAAGAAGTTTTGAAGGATTTTATTGATGCGCTCAGCATTATAATATGTGATGAGGAGTGGCGTACGTCTTTAAACATCAATTCAAACACCAAAAAGATATTCAATAATCTTGATAACCTATCTTATATACAGAGGACAACTTTCCGAGATAACGACACGCTATACAATGAAAAGGTTCAATTTAAACTCACTTATCCTGTTAAGAATGGAAGACATAAAGAAAACATTGAATTTCAGGTAGTAATAAATTTAAGCCCTATTTATTTAGATAATTTTCGCCACGATGGGGAAATTAATATTTATTGTGCTCCCGACCCAAAGCCTGTCACTATGGGTCGGGCCTTTCAGACCGGCGTCGAGCGTGTGCTCTTTCTGTTTCTTAATGACTTTATTGAACAATTTCCAATGATCAGCCCCGGCGTCCCCATCAAAAGGTCTCATACTCCACATATTGAACCTCTTCCTCCTGAGCATCATACCGCTGCAGATTACTTACGTCAGTTTGATTTGTTCGTACTGAACTTTATCTCTCGTGGTAATTTTGTCATACTCCCCCGACTATGGAATAAGCCGCAGGTCCACAGGTGGTTCGCGAATAAAAACCCAAACTTAATCACCGCCATCTACGACATAAAGGATAGCCCATTAAAAGAGGAGTTATTACAAAACCTCATGGATTCATTAGGTTCTAACAAACAAGTACTACCTGAAGTTTGTATCTGCTTTTTATCGCTTTTATCAAACAAAGAAATACCTCACTTTCAGAGTCTATTCTTATTTTTTACAAATATGTTATTGCACTTTCAAATTTTTATGAAACCTAATGAAAATGACCTGAATGATGTGTTGATACCGGCATTATTAAGTGAAGATAAAAGTATCCATCGTATGGCACGCAAGATTTTAAAACTTTTTGTAAAAAATGAAATTCCGCCCAAAATTAGTAACGAAGAACTACTGGACAACAGGCCTCGTTCCCCTGTGAGGCCACCTTTACCATCAGCCACCAAAACGCCAGACCTTCCTGATCGTCATTAAAATGTGATGTTAACAACTCTCTGACGCGTGACAGAACAACCGTCAGAGAGATGGAAATGCGATCTAGATCACAAATGCATTGTATTCACAT
The DNA here is from genome assembly GCF_002965285.1 of Escherichia sp. MOD1-EC5990. NCBI lineage: Bacteria > Pseudomonadati > Pseudomonadota > Gammaproteobacteria > Enterobacterales > Enterobacteriaceae > Escherichia > Escherichia sp. MOD1-EC5990. Next base: position 103,886 of record NZ_PTRV01000013.1, read on the forward strand.
CATTAACCGTTTTAAGATCATTTCATTACTTTTCGCAACTCACCCGATAATCTGTTATGACAACAAACACTGTTTCCCGCAAAGTGGCGTGGCTACGGGTCGTTACGCTGGCAGTCGCCGCTTTCATCTTCAATACTACCGAATTTGTCCCTGTTGGCCTGCTTTCTGACATCGCACAAAGTTTCCATATGCAAACCGCTCAAGTCGGTATCATGTTAACCATTTATGCATGGGTAGTGGCGCTAATGTCATTGCCTTTTATGCTAATGACAAGCCAGGTTGAACGCCGCAAATTACTGATCTGCCTGTTTGTGGTGTTTATTGCCAGCCACGTACTGTCGTTTTTGTCGTGGAGCTTTACCGTTCTGGTGATCAGTCGCATTGGTGTGGCTTTTGCACATGCGATTTTCTGGTCGATTACGGCGTCTCTGGCGATCCGTATGGCTCCGGCCGGAAAGCGAGCACAGGCATTGAGTTTAATTGCCACCGGTACAGCTCTGGCGATGGTATTAGGTTTACCTCTCGGGCGCATTGTGGGGCAGTATTTCGGTTGGCGTATGACCTTCTTCGCGATCGGTATCGGGGCATTTATCACCCTTCTGTGCCTGATTAAGTTACTTCCCTTACTCCCCAGCGAGCATTCAGGGTCGTTGAAAAGCCTTCCGCTATTGTTCCGCCGCCCGGCATTAATGAGCATTTATTTGTTAACTGTGGTGGTTGTCACCGCCCATTACACGGCATACAGCTATATCGAGCCTTTTGTGCAAAACATTGCGGGATTCAGCGCCAACTTTGCCACGGCATTACTGTTATTACTCGGTGGTGCGGGCATTATTGGCAGCGTGATTTTCGGTAAACTGGGTAATCAGTATGCGTCTGCGTTGGTGAGTACGGCGATTGCGTTGTTGCTGGTGTGCCTCGCACTGCTGCTACCTTCGGCGAACAGTGAAATACACCTCGGGGTGCTGAGTATTTTCTGGGGGATCGCGATGATGATCATCGGGCTTGGTATGCAGGTTAAAGTGCTGGCGCTGGCACCAGATGCCACCGACGTCGCGATGGCGCTATTCTCGGGAATATTTAATATTGGAATCGGCGCTGGCGCGTTGGTAGGTAATCAGGTCAGTCTGCACTGGTCAATGTCGATGATTGGTTATGTGGGCGCGGTGCCTGCTTTTGCCGCGTTAATATGGTCAATCATCATTTTTCGCCGCTGGCCAGTGACACTCGAAGAACAGACGCAATAGTTGAAAGGCCCATTCGGGCCTTTTTTAATGATACGTTTTAATGATTTCCAGGATGCCGTTAATAATAAACTGCACACCCATACATACCAGCAGGAATCCCATCAGACGGGAGATCGCTTCAATTCCCCCCTTGCCCACCAGCCGCATAATTGCGCCAGAGCTGCGTAGACTTCCCCACAAAATAACCGCCACCAGGAAAAAAATCAGCGGCGGCGCAGCCATCAGTACCCAATCAGCGAAGGTTGAACTCTGACGCACAGTGGACGCCGAGCTAATAATCATCGCAATGGTTCCCGGACCGGCGGTACTAGGCATTGCCAGAGGTACAAAGGCAATATTGGCGCTGGGTTCATCTTCCAGCTCTTCCGACTTGCTTTTCGCTTCCGGTGAATCAATCGCTTTCTGTTGCGGAAAGAGCATCCGAAAACCGATAAACGCGACGATTAAGCCGCCTGCAATTCGCAGACCGGGAATCGAAATGCCAAATGTATCCATCACCAGTTGCCCGGCGTAATACGCCACCATCATGATGGCAAAGACGTACACCGAGGCCATCAACGACTGACGATTACGTTCGGCACTGTTCATGTTGCCTGCCAGACCAAGAAATAACGCGACAGTTGTTAATGGGTTAGCTAACGGCAGTAACACCACCAGCCCCAGGCCTATTGCTTTAAACAAATCTAACATTGGTGGTTGTTATCCTGTGTATCTGGGTTATCAGCGAAAAGTATAAGGGGTAAACAACGATAAAGTGTCACTCTTTAGCTAGCCTTAAATCGCATTGACCAAAACTTGAACCGATTTAGCAAAACGTGGCATCGGTCAATTCATTCATTTGACTTATACTTGCCTGGGCAATATTATCCCCTGCAACTAATTACTTGCCAGGGCAACTAATGTGAAAAGTACCAGCGATCTGTTCAATGAAATTATTCCATTGGGTCGCTTAATCCATATGGTTAATCAGAAGAAAGATCGCCTGCTTAACGAGTATCTGTCTCCGCTGGATATTACCGCGGCACAGTTTAAGGTGCTCTGCTCTATCCGCTGCGCGTCGTGTATTACTCCGGTTGAACTGAAAAAAGTGTTGTCGGTCGACCTGGGAGCGCTGACCCGTATGCTGGATCGCCTGGTTTGTAAAGGCTGGGTGGAAAGGTTGCCGAACCCGAATGACAAGCGCGGCGTACTGGTAAAACTTACCACCAGCGGCGCGGCAATATGTGAACAATGCCATCAATTAGTTGGCCAGGACCTGCATCAAGAATTAACAAAAAACCTGACGGCGGACGAAGTGGCAACACTTGAGCATTTGCTTAAGAAAGTCCTGCCGTAAACAAAAAAAGAGGTATGACGATGTCCAGACGCAATACTGACGCTATTACCATTCATAGCATTTTGGACTGGATCGAGGATAACCTGGAATCGCCACTGTCACTGGAGAAAGTGTCAGAGCGTTCGGGTTACTCCAAATGGCACCTGCAACGGATGTTTAAAAAAGAAACCGGTCATTCACTAGGCCAATACATCCGCAGCCGTAAGATGACGGAAATCGCGCAAAAGCTGAAGGAAAGTAACGAGCCGATACTCTATCTGGCAGAACGATATGGCTTCGAGTCGCAACAAACTCTGACCCGAACCTTCAAAAATTACTTTGATGTTCCGCCACATAAATACCGGATGACCAATATGCAGGGCGAATCGCGCTTTTTACATCCATTAAATCATTACAACAGCTAGTTGATAACGTGACAACGTCACTGAGGCAATCATGAAACCACTTTTATCCGCAATGGTAACTGCGCTTATTCTCTTCTCCGCGCAGAGCTTTGCGGAACAAACCACGCAGCCGGTTGTTACTTCCTGTGCCAATGTGGTGGTTGTTCCTCCATCGCAGGAACAACCACCGTTTGATTTAAATCACATGGGTACTGGCAGTGATAAGTCGGATGCGCTCGGCGTGCCCTATTATAATCAACACGCTATGTAATTTATTCTGGCCCCGACATCTCGGGGCCTTTTAGCCTCTCACTTTCACGGCTTTACGCCACCGCAAGCCAAATACATTGATATACAGCCCGGTCATAATGAGCACCGCACCGAAAAATTGCAGACCCGTTAAGCGTTCATCCAGCAATAGTGCCGCACTTGCCAGTCCTACTACGGGCACCAGTAACGATAACGGTGCAACCCGCCAGGTTTCATAGCGTCCCAGTAACGTCCCCCAGATCCCATAACCAACAATTGTCGCCACAAACGCCAGATACATCAGAGACAAGATGGTGGTCATATCGATAGTGACCAGACTGTGAATCATGGTTGCGGAACCATCGAGAATCAGCGAGGCAACAAAGAAAGGAATGATCGGGATTAATGCGCTCCAGATGACCAGCGACATCACTGCCGGACGCGTTGAGTGTGACATTATTTTTTTATTGAAGATATTGCCGCACGCCCAACTAAATGCTGCCGCCAGGGTCAACATAAAGCCGAGCATCGCCACATGCTGACCGTTAAAACTATCTTCGATTAACACCAGTACGCCAAAAATCGCTAACGCGATCCCCGCCAGTTGCTTACCGTGCAGCCGTTCGCCAAAAGTAAACGCACCGAGCACAATAGTAAAAAACGCCTGTGCCTGTAACACCAGCGAGGCCAGTCCAGCAGGCATACCAAAGTTAATGGCGCAAAACAGAAAGGCAAACTGCGCAAAACTGATGGTTAATCCATACCCCAGCAGCAAATTCAGTGGTACTTTCGGTCGTGCGACAAAAAAGATGGCCGGAAAAGCGACCAGCATAAAGCGCAAACCGGCCAGCATCAGCGGTGGCATGTTATGAAGCCCCACTTTGATGACCACAAAATTTAGCCCCCATACGACCACTACCAGTAGCGCCAACACCCCATCTTTTCGCGACATTCTACCGCCTCTGAATTTCATCTTTTGTAAGCAATCAACTTAGCTGAATTTACTTTTCTTTAACAGTTGATTCGTTAGTCGCCGGTTACGACGGCATTAATGCGCAAATAAGTCGCTATACTTCGGATTTTTGCCATGCTATTTCTTTACATCTCTAAAACAAAACATAACGAAACGCACTGCCGGACAGCCAAATGAACTTATCTCTGAGACGCTCTACTTGCGCCCTTCTCGCCTCGTCGTTGTTATTAACTATCGGACGCGGTGCCACGCTGCCATTTATGACTATTTACTTGAGTCGCCAGTACAGCCTGAGTGTCGATCTCATTGGTTATGCGATGACAATTGCGCTCACTATTGGCGTCGTTTTTAGCCTCGGTTTTGGTATCCTGGCGGATAAGTTCGACAAGAAACGCTATATGTTACTGTCAATTACCGCCTTCGCCAGCGGTTTTATTGCCATTCCTTTAGTGAATAACGTGACGCTGGTGGTGCTCTTTTTTGCCCTTATTAACTGCGCCTATTCCGTTTTTGCTACCGTGTTGAAAGCCTGGTTTGCCGACAATCTTTCGTCCACCAGCAAAACGAAAATCTTCTCAATCAACTACACCATGCTCAACATTGGCTGGACCATCGGTCCGCCGCTCGGCACGCTGTTGGTGATGCAGAGCATCAATCTGCCCTTTTGGCTGGCAGCTATCTGTTCCGCGTTTCCCATGCTTTTCATTCAAATTTGGGTAAAGCGCAGCGAGAAAATCATCGCCACGGAAACAGGCAGTGTCTGGTCGCCGAAAGTTTTATTACAAGATAAAGCACTGTTGTGGTTTACCTGCTCTGGCTTTCTGGCTTCTTTTGTTAGCGGCGCATTTGCTTCATGCATTTCACAATATGTGATGGTAATTGCTGATGGTGATTTTGCCGAAAAGGTGGTCGCGGTTGTTCTTCCGGTTAATGCTGCGATGGTGGTTACATTGCAGTATTCCGTGGGCCGCCGCCTTAATCCGGCTAACATCCGCGCGCTGATGACAGCAGGCACCCTCTGTTTCGTCATCGGGCTGGTCGGTTTTATTTTTTCCGGCAACAGCCTACTATTGTGGGGTATGTCAGCTGCGGTATTTACTGTCGGTGAAATCATTTATGCGCCGGGCGAGTATATGTTGATTGACCATATTGCGCCGCCAGGAATGAAAGCCAGCTATTTTTCCGCCCAGTCTTTAGGCTGGCTTGGTGCTGCGATTAACCCATTAGTGAGTGGCATAGTGCTTACCAGTATGCCGCCTTTCTCGCTGTTTATCATCTTAGCGTTGGTGATCGTTGCTGCGTGGGTGCTGATGTTAAAAGGAATTCGTGCAAGACCGTGGGGGCAGCCCGCGCTTTGTTGATTTAAGTCGAACACAATAAAAATTTAATTCAGCCTTCGTTTAGGTTACCTCTGCTAATATCTTTCACATTGAGATGAAAATTAAGGTAAGCGAGGAAACACACCACACCATAAACGGAGGCAAATAATGCTGGGTAATATGAATGTTTTTATGGCCGTACTGGGAATAATTTTATTTTCTGGTTTTCTGGCCGCGTATTTCAGCCACAAATGGGATGACTAATGAACGGAGATAATCCCTCACCTAACCGGCCCCTTGTTACAGTTGTGTACAAGGGGCCTGATTTTTATGACGGCGAAAAAAAACCGCCAGTAAACCGGCGGTGAATGCTTGCATGGATAGATTTGTGTTTTGCTTTTACGCTAACAGGCATTTTCCTGCACTGATAACGGATCGTTGACACAGTAGCATCAGTTTTCTCAATGAATGTTAAACGGAGCTTAAACTCGGTTAATCACATTTTGTTCGTCAATAAACATGCAGCGATTTCTTCCGGTTTGCTTACCCTCATACATTGCCCGGTCCGCTCTTCCAATGACCACATCCAGAGGCTCTTCAGGAAATGCGCGACTCACACCTGCAGTCACGGTAATGTTGATATGCCCTTCAGAATGTGTGATGGCATGGTTATCGACTAACTGGCAAATTCTGATACCTGCACGACATGCTTCTTCATCATTAGCCGCTTTGACAATAATGATAAATTCTTCGCCACCGTAGCGATAAACCGTTTCGTAATCGCGCGTCCAACTGGCTAAGTAAGTTGCCAGGGTGCGTAATACTACATCGCCGATTAAATGCCCGTAGGTATCATTAACCAATTTAAATCGGTCAATATCCAACAACATTAAATAAAGATTCAGAGGCTCAGCGTTGCGTAACTGATGATCAAAGGATTCATCAAGAACCCGACGACCCGGCAAACCCGTCAAAACATCCATATTGCTACGGATCGTCAGCAAATAAATTTTGTAATCAGTTAATGCCGCAGTAAAAGAAAGCAACCCTTCCTGAAAGGCGTCGAAATGCGCGTCCTGCCAGTGATTTTCAACAATAGCCAGCATTAATTCCCGACCACAGTTATGCATATGTTGATGGGCAGAATCCATTAGCCGAACGTAAGGTAATTCATCGTTATCGAGTGGCCCCAGATGATCAATCCACCGACCAAACTGGCACAGTCCATAAGAATGGTTATCCGTTATTTCTGGCTTACTGGCATCTCTCGCGACCACGCTGTGAAACATACTTACCAGCCACTGGTAGTGGGCATCGATAGCCTTATTGAGATTTAACAAGATGGCATCAATTTCCGTTGTCTTCTTGATCATTGCCACTCCTTTTTCACAGTTCCTTGTGCGCGCTATTCTAACGAGAGAAAAGCAAAATTACGTCAATATTTTCATAGAAATCCGAAGTTATGAGCCATCTCTGAGATAACATTGTGATTTAAAACAAAATCAGCAGATAAAAAAGTGTTTAATTCTATAAAGTAACTCTGCATTATCGCAATTAAAAGGATGACAAATAGCATAACCCAATACCCTAATGGCCCAGTTGTTCAGGCCATCAGGCTAATTTATTTTTATTTCTGCAAATGAGTGACCCGAACGACGGCCGGCGCGCTTTTCTTATCCAGACTGCCGCTAATGTTGATCATCTGGTCCGGCTGAACTTCTCGTCCATCAAAGACTGCCGCAGGAATAACAACATTAATTTCACCGCTCTTATCGCGAAAAACGTAACGGTCTTCTCCTTTGTGAGAAATCAAATTACCGCGTAGTGAAACCGAAGCGCCATCATGCATGGTTTTTGCGAAATCAACGGTCATTTTTTTTGCATCATCGGTTCCGCGATAGCCATCTTCTATTGCATGAGGCGGCGGTGGCGCTGCATCCTGTTTTAAACCGCCCTGGTCATCTGCCAACGCATAAGGCATGACAAGAAAACTTGCTAATACAATGGCCTGAAATTTCATACTAACTCCTTAATTGCGTTTGGTTTGACTTATTAAGTCTGGTTGCTATTTTTATAATTGCCAAATAAGAATACTGCCAATTGTTATAAGGCATTTAAAATCAGGCAACTAGCTGTCAAATATTCAGAGAATTTTACTCACTAAAGTTAAGAAGAAGATTAAAGAGTCTTAAACTCATTTTCAGAATAATCGGATTTATAAATTTGAAAATTATTATAACGGAAGAGTATACAGAAAAAGTAAATTACCTTTGTAAATAATAGCGTGGACAAACAACAGTGAACATTAATAGAGATAAAATTGTACAACTTGCAGATACCGACACTATTGAAAACCTGACATCCGCGTTGAGTCAAAAACTTATTGCGGATCAATTACGCTTAACTACCGCCGAATCATGCACCGGCGGTAAGTTGGCTAGCGCCCTGTGTGCAGCTGAAGATACACCAAAATTTTACGGTGCAGGATTTGTTACTTTCACCTATCAGGCAAAGATGAAAATCCTCAGCGTAAGCCAGCAATCTCTTGAACGATATTCTGCGGTGAGTGAGAAAGTGGCAGCAGAAATGGCAACCGGTGCCATAGAGCGTGCGGATGCTGATGTCAGTATTGCCATTACCGGCTACGGCGGACCGGAGGGCGGTGAAGATGGTACGCCAGCGGGTACCGTCTGGTTCGCGTGGCATATTAAAGGCCAGAACTACACTGCGGTTATGCATTTTGCTGGCGACTGCGAAACGGTATTAGCTTTAGCGGTGAGGTTTGCCCTCGCCCAGCTGCTGCAATTACTGCTATAACCAGGCTGGCCTGGCGATATCTCCAGGACAGCCATTGGTGGTGTTTATACGTTCAAGCCACGATGTTGCAGCATCGGCATAATCTGAGGAGCCTTACCGCGCCATTGTCGATACAGGCGTTCCAGATCTTCGCTGTTACCTCTGGAAAGGATCGCCTCGCGAAAACGCAGCCCATTTTCACGCGTTAATCCGCCCTGCTCAACAAACCACTGGTAACCATCATCGGCCAACATTTGTGTCCACAGATAAGCGTAATAACCTGCGGCATATCCGCCACCAAAAATATGGGCGAAATAACTGCTGCGATAGCGTGGCGGTATAGCAGGAAGATCCATATTTTCCGCCACCAGCGCCCGCAATTCGAAATCATCGACATCCTGCATTGCTTCGTTTTCTTCCAGGCAATGCCAGCGCATATCGAGAAGCGCGGCGCTAAGCAGTTCGCTCATCTCATACCCTTTATTGAACAGGCTGGCATTACGCATTTTCTGTTGCAGTTCGTCAGGCATTGCTGCCCCGCTCTGATAATGCCGGGCGTAGCGAGCGAATACCTGCGGATACGTTGCCCAGTGTTCGTTGATTTGCGATGGAAATTCGACAAAATCACGCGGCGTGTTGGTACCGGAAAGCGTGGCATAACGCTGGCGGGCAAAAAGGCCGTGCAGCGTATGACCAAATTCATGGAATAAGGTTATCACATCATCCCAGAGTAACAACGCAGGCTCCCCAGCGGCGGGTTTCTGATAATTGCAGACGTTATAAATTACCGGATGCGTTTCATTCAGCGTTGATTGCTCAACAAAATTGCCCATCCATGCACCGCCGCTTTTTGAATCACGGGCGAAGAAATCACCGTAAAATAACGCCAGCCCCACGCCATTATGATCAAAAATTTCCCACACACGAACGTCAGGATGGTAGACAGGAATATCAAAACGTTCGACAAACTTAATACCGAAGAGCTGATTCGCGGTCCAGAATACACCTTCATTCAACACCGTGTTTAATTCAAAATATGGCTTGAGCTGCGCCTCATCAAGATCAAATTTCTCCCGCCGTACCTGTTCGGCATAAAATGCCCAGTCCCACGGCTGCGCGCTAAACCCGCCCTGCTGCTTATCGATAACCGCCTGTATGGAGGCTAATTCATCGCTCGCACGTTGACGCGCCGCTGGAACAATTTCCCGCATAAAGTTGAGTGCTGCTTCTGGCGTTTTTGCCATCTGATCGGCGATTTTCCATGCAGCATAATGAGGGAAACCAAGCAGTTTTGCCTGCTGCGCGCGGATCTCCACAAGCCGTTGAATAATGGCACGGGTATCGTTAGCGTCATTTTTTTCTGCCCGCGTCCAGCCCGCAGTGAATAGTTTTTCACGCGTCGCGCGATCGCGCAGTTCAGCAAGCGCCGGTTGCTGGGTGGTATTCAGCAGCGGAATAAGCCATTTGTTATCCAGACCTTTCTCGCGAGCCGCCTCTGCCGCCAGCGCAATCTCCTGTTCGCTCATCCCAGCCAGTTGCGCAATATCGTCCAGAACCAGACCGCCGGATTTATTTGCCGCAAGTAACCGCTGGTTAAACTGGCTGGTCAGGGTCGCAGCTTCTGTATTAAGAACTTTTAATTTTGCTTTATCAGCTTGTGCAAGTTTGGCTCCGGCAAGGACAAAACGTTGATGAATAACCTCCACCAGGCGAATGGATTCACTATCAAGCCCCTCGGATTCACGGCGCTGCCAGACAGCATCTACTCGCGCGAATAATTCACCGTTCAGATAGATATCATTAGCCAGTTCTGCCAGTTCAGCGGAAAACTGCTCATCAAGACGCTGTAATTCATCATTGGTATGCGCCGCAGTCATCGCAAAAAAAACGCTGGTGACGCGGGTCAGCAGTTCCCCACTCTGCTCCAGTGCCAGAATAGTATTGTTGAAATCAGGTGTTTGCGGGTTGAGCGCAATGGCGGCAATTTCGGCCCGCTTTTGCTGCATTCCCTCATCAAATGCCGGTCGATAGTGATGATTGGCAATTTGATCAAAATGGGGAGCCAGATACGGCAGTGTGCTTTGCACAAGGAAAGGATTCATTGTTGTCATTTTCTTCTCCTGAACGCGAGGTGTTCCATAGCGTAGGCTTACTGATAACGGAGTGCAATCTTGCAAACCAGTATTACCCGCTCTTAAGCATCACGTGCTATGTTATTGACACACAAAAGCGTTGAGGAACAGTGAGATGATCGTTTTAGTAACTGGAGCAACGGCAGGTTTTGGTGAATGCATTACTCGTCGTTTTATTCAACAAGGGCATAAAGTTATCGCCACTGGCCGTCGCCAGGAGCGGTTGCAGGAGTTAAAAGACGAACTGGGTGATAATCTGTATATCGCCCAACTGGACGTTCGTAATCGCGCCGCTATTGAAGAGATGCTGGCATCGCTTCCTGCCGAGTGGTGCAATATTGATATCCTGGTAAACAATGCCGGTCTGGCGCTGGGCATGGAACCTGCGCATAAAGCCAGCGTTGAAGACTGGGAAACGATGATTGATACCAACAACAAAGGCCTGGTATATATGACGCGGGCCGTCTTACCGGGTATGGTTGAACGTAATCATGGTCATATCATTAACATTGGCTCCACGGCAGGCAGCTGGCCGTATACTGGTGGTAACGTTTATGGTGCGACGAAAGCGTTTGTTCGTCAGTTCAGCCTTAATCTACGCACAGATCTGCACGGTACGGCAGTACGTGTCACAGACATCGAACCGGGACTGGTGGGTGGCACCGAGTTTTCTAATGTCCGCTTTAAAGGTGATGACGGTAAAGCCGAAAAAACCTATCAAAACACAGTTGCATTGACGCCAGAAGATGTCAGCGAAGCCGTCTGGTGGGTGTCAACGCTGCCTGCTCACGTCAATATCAATACCCTGGAAATGATGCCGGTTACCCAAAGCTATGCCGGACTGAATGTCCACCGTCAGTAATTTTTATACCCGGCGTAACTGCCGGGTTATTGCTTGTCACAAAAAAGTGGTAGACTCATGCAGTTAACTCACTCACAAGCAAGAACGAATGACCGTCGAAACGCAACTTAATCCCACACAGCCTGTCAATCAGCAGATTTATCGTATTCTTCGCCGCGACATTGTCCATTGCCTGATTGCACCAGGCACACCGTTGTCGGAAAAAGAAGTTTCTGTTCGTTTCAATGTGTCACGCCAGCCGGTTCGTGAAGCCTTTATTAAACTGGCGGAAAACGGCCTGATTCAAATTCGTCCGCAGCGTGGCAGCTACGTCAACAAAATTTCCATGGCCCAGGTGCACAACGGCAGTTTTATCCGTCAGGCCATTGAGTGCGCGGTGGCGCGTCGGGCGGCGAGCATGATTACCGAAAGCCAGTGCTACCAACTGGAACAAAATCTTCACCAGCAACGCATTGCCATTGAGCGCAAGCAACTGGATGATTTTTTTGAACTTGATGACAACTTCCATCAACTCCTGACGCAGATTGCCGACTGTCAACTGGCGTGGGATACCATTGAGAACCTGAAAGCGACCGTTGATCGCGTGCGCTATATGAGTTTCGACCACGTTTCTCCACCAGAAATGCTGTTACGCCAGCATCTTGAGATTTTCTCTGCCCTGCAAAAACGTGATGGCGATGCGGTAGAACGTGCAATGACGCAACATTTGCAGGAAATCAGCGAATCCGTGCGCCAGATCCGCCAGGAAAACAGCGACTGGTTTAGCGAAGAGTAATTCATTTCCTCTCATCCCATCCGGGGTGAGAGTTTTTCCCTCCGTCATATGGCTCATGCATGCATCAAAAAAGATGTGAGCTTGATCAAAAACAAAAAATATTTCACTCGACAGGAGTATTTATATTGCGCCCGTTACGTGGGCTTCGACTGTAAATCAGAAAGGAGAAAACACCTATGACGACCTACGATCGTAACCGTAACGCAATCACCACTGGCAGCCGTGTTATGGTTAGCGGCACCGGTCACACTGGCAAAATCCTGTCGATTGATACTGAAGGTCTGACCGCTGAGCAAATCCGCCGCGGAAAAACCGTCGTTGTTGAAGGTTGTGAAGAGAAACTGGCACCTCTGGACCTGATTCGTCTCGGCATGAACTAAGCGTGTGAATGCCGCCGATGGCGGCATTGCTTTTTTTACTTCACGGAATATTTCGCCACGGTCGCTTTCGCGCCATGCGCTAATAAAGACAAGTACGCTTCCGTTACTTTTGTCGTAAACAAACTATTGCCTGGTAAATTATCACCAAAGATCGCCTTAATTGCCAGCAATGACTGGACGCGCGCTGTCCCTTCAGCACTACTTTGTACTGCCTTCTGAATAACAGGTAACAGTGGGTCACTGATTTCTATCTGATTTCCCTGTTCATCAACACCACCGACATAACGCATCCAACCCGCGACGCCCAGCGCCAGCAGATCGAACTTGCTGTCATGCGCCAGATGCCAGCGAACAGAATCCAACATCCGCTGTGGCAATTTCTGGCTGCCATCCATCGCAATCTGCCAGGTTCGATGGCGTAACGCTGGATTACTGTAGCGTTCAATTAGTCGATCCGCATAATTTTGCAGATCCACGCCCTGCACTTTCAGCGTCGGCGCCTGTTCCTGCAACATCAAGGCATGTGCCGCACGGCGATAATTTTCATCTTCCATGCAGTCATTAATGTGCTGATATCCCGCAAGATATCCAAGATACGCCAGGAATGAATGACTGCCGTTGAGCATGCGCAACTTCATCTCTTCATAAGGCAGCACATCACTAACCAGTTCGGCTCCCGCTTTTTCCCATTCCGGACGTCCGGCAACAAAGTTATCTTCTATTACCCACTGGCGGAAAGGTTCACAGGCAACGCCAGCAGGATCGCGCACACCGGTAAGTTGTTCGATTTTCGCCAGCGTATCCTCTGTCACTGCGGGCACAATACGGTCCACCATTGTTGATGGGAAAGTCACGTTTTCTTCGATCCATTGTGCCAGTTTTACATCAACAGCTTGCGCGTAGGAAGTGACAACGTCACGCATAACATTACCGTTTTCTGGCATGTTGTCACATGACATGACGGTAAATGCGGGAAGTCCTGCCGCTTTACGGCGAGCCAGCGCCTCAACAATCACCCCTGTTGCAGTTTTCGGCTGGTGGGGATTTTGCACGTCGGCAACGACCATCGGGTGATCGAGCATTAACTGTCCGGTCGCCGGAGAGTGGAAATACCCTTTTTCGGTGATTGTCAGAGAGACAATCGCGATTTGCGGTTCACACATCGCAGCCAGCACGGTTTCTAAGCCATCTATTTGTATGTGCAAGGCTTTTTTAACGACGCCAACGACGCGAGCCGTCCACGCATCGGCCGACATTTCCGCAACGGTATAAAGATTATCTTGCTGTTGTAAATCGGCAATTTGCTGTTCGCCGCCGATTAAATTGACCTCATAATATCCCCAGTCACTGAAATGTTCCGTAGCAAGAATATCGGCATACACGCCCTGATGCGCACGGTGAAATGCACCAAAGCCTAAATGAACAATTCTTGGGGCCAGGTTATTACGATCATAAACAGGGAGCGTCGCTTTTGCTGATAACAAATTATTTCCCATAACAATTCCTTAAATTTAAATATGGCAAGCTGCATGTTTTGTTATATGAATAAAAAATCCCCTCTCCGGTAAGAGAAGGGATGGAGGATTTACAGACTTCTTGAAGGTTGCGCAGCTGTTACAACACGCGGTTGATCTTCCGCGGCATCTTCCAGTGCACTTAAATCACGGTCTTTCACTTCTGGCATTTTCAGCGCAGAGATTAAACCAATCACTGAATATGCCATGATCATAATGGCGATCGGATACCAGGATTCCGTCATGGTGCAGAAAATACCCGCCAGGATAGGACCAAAACCGGAAGCGATAAGACCACCAATTTCTTTAGAAATGGCCATCCGGGTAAAGCGATTTTTACAGCCGAACATTTCTGCCATGGTAATGTTTTCCAGAGCAAATAATCCCAGCACCGCACAGTTATGAATCACAATCAGTGCAACCATAATGGTGCTCGGGGCATAGCTTTTATCTACGATGATAGAAAGCATTGGCCACGCCAGCACAATCGCAGAGGTATTCATAATAATATACGGGATCCGGCGACCAATTTTATCGGATAACCAACCAAGGAACGGAATGGTCATAAAGCCGAGAATCGAACTGATCATCAATGCATCTGTTGGAATTGCTTTGTTAAACAATAACGTCTGCACTAAATAGCCTGCAAGGAAAGTCTGAATTAAACCTGAGTTACCAGCCTGACCAAAACGCAGCCCTGTTGCCAGCCAGAAGGATTTGCTCTGGAACATGCTACCAGCAGGTGCAGGTTTTGCTGTCGGTTGGTTGCTGTCGTTAACCTTCTCAAAGACCGGGCTTTCTTTCAGATTCATACGCAACCAGATAGCAAAGACCATCACGACAACGCTCGCCAGGAACGGTATACGCCATCCCCACGCCAACAGTTCCTCTTTACTGAGAATGAAGAACATAAAGGCCCAGATTGCCGTTGCGCTCAAGGTTCCGCAGTTAGTCCCCATAGCAACAAATGAGGAGATAATTCCGCGCTTACCTTTTGGCGCATATTCCGCCAGCATCGTACCGGCACCGGAAATTTCCGCGCCTGCCCCCAGCCCCTGAATAATACGCAGCGTCACCAGCAAAATTGGCGCAAACACACCAATTTGTGCATAGGTCGGCAGCACACCAATTAAGGTGGTACAGATCCCCATCATAGTGATGGTAATAAAGAGCACTTTTTTACGCCCGATTCTGTCGCCCATTTTGCCGAAAATAAATGCTCCGACAATACGCGCCACATAACCTGCACCGTAGGTTCCCATTGCCAGAATTAACGCCATTGCCGTTGATGATTCAGGAAAAAATATTTCATGAAACACTAACGCTGCGCCGAGCGAATATAACTGGAAATCCATGAATTCAAGCGCAGTGCCCAGCCATCCCGATACTGCTGCTTTCACCAAATCCTTAGTGCTTCTTTCGTGTTTTTCTATTGTCATAATGGTTATCTCTAAAAAAGAGGTAAGATGCGTACTACTTACTCGCCGTTATTGGTATTATTCAGAAAAAGTGAGTAAGACTTTGCAGCAATGCTTTTGATCCTGTTCAAATAAACTAATGGCATCAGCAACATGCTGGAAATCAAACGTATGGGTAATTAGTTTTTCTGGTTTAATTAACCCTTTACTTAACCAGTCGATAACGACCGGGAATTTATTTGCATTTAAGCGTGAAGAGAAAATAGAGAGTTCTTTTCCGGTAATTCCTTGCTGAATCACTTCAGACGGTTCACTGGAGAAGCCCATCAATACAATACGTGCCGCTGGAGAAGCCAGCGTTACGGCTTCTTTCAGGATTGAAGGATGACAAGCCGCATCGATAATTAATGTCGGCTTTATGCCTTTTTCAGCGAAAATCTCGCCAAGCGGTGTCTGGCTGTTATTAATCGCCCAGTCTGCCCCGCTCTCTTTCGCTTTTTCCAGTCGTTCATCAATGCGATCGGCAACAATCACATTCTTAACGTTATAGACGCCTTTTAATACCTGAACGATCGTCAGGCCGATTGGACCTGCACCGTAAACCAGAACGGTATCATTTTCAGTCGGTTGACCATGACCGGTAACGTTAGCCGCAATGGTAAAAGGTTCGATCATCACCGCATATTGATCGGCCACTGCTTCAGGAATTTTCCACGCATTTTTTGCCGGCACCACTGCATATTCACTGAAACCACCGTCAGCGTGCACACCTAATACAGCCAGTGTCGTACAAACGTTCGGCTTACCTATAGAGCACGGATAGCAATGCCCACAGCTGACCACCGGATCGACAGCAACGCGTTCACCGACTCTGTCGCTTTCCACGCCTTCACCCACTGCATCAATGACGCCAAAGAATTCATGTCCAATGACGCGCGGATATTTCGCAAAAGGATTATGCCCACGATAAATATGGCTATCTGAACCACAAATTCCGGCAAGTTTCACTTTTACTCGTACTTCACCCGCTGACGGGGTGGGTATTTCGCGTTCGATAATTGCCAGTTGATTCGGTTTTTCAATTAAAATGCTTTTCATTATCTTACTCCTTACCAGTTCCACAGCGTGCCATCTTCCAGACGTGCGACTGGCAGATAAGCAGGTTCATAGGGATATTTCGCCGCCAGCTTTTCATCGAATTCGATGCCAAGACCTGGTTTATCGCCCGGATGCATATAGCCGTTATCGAAAGTCCAGTTGTGCGGGAAGACTTCAAGCATTTGTTCGGAATAACCCATGTATTCCTGGACACCGAAATTGGGGACCCACAGATCAAAGTGCAGCGCTGCAGCCATGCAGACTGGCGACAAATCGGAAGGACCGTGTGAGCCAGTACGTACCTGATACAGCGAAGCAAAATCGGCAATCCGGCGCATACCGGTAATCCCCCCCGCGTGAGTCAGCGTGGTGCGGATATAGTCGATAAGTTGTTCTTCAATCAGCTGTTTGCAGTCCCAAATGCTGTTGAAGACTTCACCCACTGCAATTGGCGTGACGGTGTGTTGGCGAATCAGGCGGAAGCATTCCTGGTTTTCCGCAGGCGTCGGGTCTTCCATCCAGAACATGCGATAATCTTCAATGCTTTTACCAAAGCGTGCTGCTTCAATAGGCGTTAAGCGATGGTGCATGTCATGCAGCAAATGTTCATTAAAACCAAACTTGTTACGTACCGCGTCAAACAATTTCGGCATGAAATCGAGGTATTTCTCCGTCGACCACAGCTGCTCTTCCGGCCACTGTCCTTTGGTTGCGGGTTCATAAGCCAGACCTTTGCCTTTCGACATGCCGTAGGTGGTTTTCATACCAGGGATTCCGCACTGCACGCGGATGGCTTTGAATCCCAGCTCCTGATGACGGGCATAATCATCCAGAGCTTCATCAATACTGTGACCGGTGGTATGGCAATAAACCATCACCCCTTCTCGAGACGCGCCGCCGAGTAACTGGTAAAGCGGCATGTTGGCAGCTTTGGCTTTAATATCCCACAGCGCCATATCAACCGCTGAAATGGCCGACATCGTCACCGGACCGCGACGCCAGTAAGCACCTTTATAGAAAAACTGCCAGATATCTTCGATACGCTGTGCATCGCGACCAATAAGCTGCGGACAAAGGTGATCCTGCAAATAAGAGGCCACGGAAAGCTCACGTCCATTGAGGGTGGCATCCCCAAGGCCCGTAATACCGTCCTCAGTGGTGATTTTTAATGTGACGAAATTACGCCCCGGACAGGTAACAAAAACTTCAGCCTTTACGATTTTCATGTTCGATTCCTTGCATCGCTTGTCGTGATGCATGAAATCTACGCAACTGAGCTACTACCATACAAGTATGAAGATCAAAAAAGGCCGGAGTGATCACAAAAAAAAGCGTATATTTGCGCCGTGAATGGTTGACAAAAGATGAAATAGAATACCTTTTGTCAGCTGACACTTCCTTGTATCTTATTGATAAAATGGATTTATGTCCTTACGCGCGCCCCCAGCCCGCAACAATGATCAACATGCCGCAAAGCGCAATCAACGTCCCCGTCCAGTCATAAAGACTTAACTTCACGCCATCCACAACGCGCAGCCAAATCAACGCCGTGCAGACATAAACGCCACCATAAGCCGCGTAAACACGCCCACTCGCCGCAGGATGCAACGTTAACAACCAGACAAATAGCGCCAGTGAAATCCCCGCCGGAAGCAACAGCCAGATACTGGCGTTTCGTTTTAACCACAACCAGGGCAGAAAGCATCCAATAATTTCACACAGCGCAGTAGCAAAAAATAGTAACGTTGTTTTAATCATCTTTGTCACTTATTGACATCATGTATAGTTATAGGACGACATAATATCATCAATATAAACATCCTCCTGGTACGTTTTGCGTTCGCAGTGGATGGTGTAGAATCACCTTTAATCATTCATACAGGGAATGAATTATGAAAATTACTCTCAGCAAACGAATTGGCCTGCTCGCTTTTCTGCTGCCTTGCGCACTGGCATTGAGCACAACGGCCCATGCCGAAACTAACAAACTGGTGATTGAGTCTGGCGACAGTGCACAAAGCCGCCAGCACGCAGCAATGGAAAAAGAACAATGGAATGACACGCGCAATCTGCGACAGAAAGTGAATAAACGCACTGAAAAAGAGTGGGATAAAGCCGACGCCGCTTTTGATAACCGCGATAAATGCGAGCAAAGTGCCAACATCAATGCCTACTGGGAGCCAAATACATTGCGCTGCCTGGACCGTCGAACTGGCCGCGTTATTACCCCCTAACCTGTTATTGATTTAAGGAATGTAAGGACACGTTATGCCAAGCGCCCACAGTGTTAAGCTACGTCCGCTGGAGCGTGAAGATTTACGCTATGTACATCAACTCGACAATAACGCCAGTGTGATGCGTTACTGGTTTGAGGAACCCTACGAAGCCTTCGTTGAACTCTCTGATCTGTATGATAAGCATATTCACGATCAGAGCGAGCGGCGCTTTGTGGTGGAATGTGACGGCGAAAAAGCCGGTCTGGTGGAGCTGGTGGAAATTAACCATGTCCATCGCCGCGCAGAATTTCAGATAATTATCTCCCCGGAGTATCAGGGGAAAGGTCTGGCAACGCGTGCCGCAAAATTAGCAATGGACTATGGCTTCACCGTTCTCAATCTCTATAAGCTGTATCTGATCGTCGATAAAGAGAACGAAAAAGCAATTCACATTTACCGCAAGCTTGGCTTTACGGTTGAAGGTGAATTGATGCATGAGTTCTTTATTAATGGTCAATATCGGAATGCCATTCGCATGTGCATATTCCAGCATCAGTATCTGGCAGAGCACAAAACACCGGGTCAGACTCTCCTGAAGCCGACCGCACAATAGCATTAATAATAATCGATAGTATTTTTGATGGTATAAACCCGTTCGACGGCGGGTTTTACTCCTTCATCAACAATGATTAGCTGACAGTCCACCGGATTGGCGTGACTGTCATATTCACAGCTCTGTTTTACATTACCTACCCGTTGATTATTCAGTAAAGTAACCGCGGTGTAATCTAATTTTTTGATCGGATCCGTTGATGGCGTGGCGCTGACAGATAATGTTTTGTCGTTACTTTTCGTGGTTTTACCCAGCGGATACCCCTGCTCATCATAGCGATATTCCATCTGCATTTGTTTGCTGCTGGCTTTAATCACGAAGCCATTATCATCGGTTTCCCAACTCACCCCGGCAGAAGGTAATTCTGCTAGCTGGCATTTTCCCTGTAAACGTACTCTTTTCTCCAGCGTCTGGGCATCACGGTAATAATTGGCGTCCAATACCAGGGCAACCACGGTATTATTTTCCAGATCCAGTAATTCGAGTGAATCAAAACAGCCTTCTTCCGACAAAGTCCCCGAAACACGTTTCGTCACTTCACCTTGCTCATCCATTAATGTCTGAGTGAAATCTTTTACCGGACCACGCAGCGGATCAAAATCGAATTCATTAGAGAAACTGGCCATCTCAGGGGTAAATGAAAGTGTTACCTCTGTGCGGTCACATCCTGTGAGTAATATCGCGAGTAAGCATGGCAGTAATTTGTATTTCACAACAGTCACCAGACAGTAGAGATGATTCTCAATCATAGTAGCAAATACAGTACTTTACACGTTAAATGCTATGCTTAAAGAAGTTATATTCGCGTAAGGAGCTTATGATGAAACTCTCAACTTGCTGTGCCGCGCTTCTGCTCGCACTCACCTCACCCGCGGTACTCGCCGTCCCGGTTTCCTGTGAGCGCATAAAGAGCGATATATCACAGCGTATTATCAATAATGGCGTACCTGAAAGCAGCTTCACGTTAAGTATTGTACCCAATGACCAGGTTGATCAGCCTGATTCCCAGGTCGTCGGGCATTGTGCTAATGATACGCATAAAATTCTCTATACCCGCACCACCAGCGGTAACGTCTCTGCCCCCGCGCAGTCTACCCAGGATGGCGCGCCTGCCGAACCGCAGTAACACATTATTGATTAAACGCCGGATTCAACAGGTCCGGCGATATGAACATACAACATAATCCCGCCTTATTACTCATACCCTTCTATTGATATGGATTAATAATTCTTAACCCAAAATGGGTAGACTCCCTCTATTGTTAGCGCGCTAAATATTCAATATATAAACTTTTATATAACGATAAAGAACAGGGAGTGAGTTATGTCCAAAAATGAACAAATGGTGGGCATCAGCCGCAGAACACTCGTTAAATCTACCGCGATAGGTTCTCTGGCGCTGGCTGCAGGCGGTTTTTCTTTACCGTTCACCCTGCGCAGTGCAGCGGCAGCGGTACAACAGGCCAGCGAAAAAGTGGTCTGGGGTGCCTGTTCCGTCAACTGTGGTAGCCGCTGTGCACTTCGTCTACATGTTAAAGATAATGAAGTCACTTGGGTGGAAACTGACAACACCGGCAACGACGAGTATGGCAATCATCAAGTACGCGCCTGTTTGCGCGGTCGGTCCATCCGTCGACGTATTAATCATCCCGATCGCTTGAATTACCCAATGAAACGCGTGGGCAAACGTGGCGAAGGCAAATTCGAACGGATTAGCTGGGATGAAGCCCTGGATACTATCGCCAGTAGCCTGAAAAAAACCGTCGAACAATATGGCAATGAGGCTGTTTATATTCAGTACTCTTCGGGGATCGTTGGCGGCAATATGACCCGCTCTTCGCCATCAGCCTCGGCGGTCAAACGCCTGATGAACTGCTACGGCGGTTCACTCAATCAGTATGGCTCCTATAGCACCGCGCAAATTTCCTGTGCCATGCCCTACACCTACGGCAGTAATGATGGCAACAGCACCTCGGATATTGAAAACAGCAAGCTGGTCGTGATGTTTGGTAACAACCCGGCAGAAACCCGCATGAGCGGTGGTGGGATCACTTATCTGCTTGAAAAAGCGCGCGAGAAATCGAACGCAAAAATGATTGTTATCGATCCGCGATATACCGACACGGCTGCCGGTCGTGAAGACGAATGGCTTCCTATTCGCCCGGGCACTGATGCCGCGCTGGTAGCAGGCATTGCCTGGGTATTGATTAACGAAAATCTCGTTGATCAACCTTTTCTCGATAAATACTGCGTCGGTTATGACGAAAAAACCTTACCCGCAGATGCACCAAAAAATGGCCACTATAAAGCCTATATTCTTGGTGATGGTGACGATAAAACAGCAAAAACGCCGCAGTGGGCTTCGCAAATTACCGGTATCCCGGTGGACCGTATCATCAAACTGGCGCGTGAAATCGGCACAGCAAAACCCGCTTATATTTGCCAGGGTTGGGGACCGCAACGCCAGGCAAACGGCGAGCTGACTGCACGCGCTATTGCGATGTTGCCTATTCTGACGGGCAATGTCTGCATCAGCGGCGGAAATAGTGGCGCGCGTGAATCCACCTATACCATTACCATAGAACGCCTGCCGGTGCTGGATAGTCCGGTCAAAACATCAATCTCCTGCTTCAGCTGGACAGATGCTATCGATCATGGCCCGCAAATGACGGCAATCCGCGACGGCGTCCGCGGCAAAGATAAACTGGATGTGCCCATTAAGTTCATCTGGAACTACGCGGGAAATACCCTGGTTAATCAGCATTCTGACATTAACAAAACGCATGAAATTCTGCAGGACGAATCGAAATGCGAAATGATTGTGGTCATCGAAAACTTTATGACCTCATCGGCAAAATATGCCGACATTCTGCTGCCAGACCTGATGACCGTTGAGCAGGAAGATATTATTCCTAACGATTACGCCGGTAACATGGGATATCTCATTTTCCTCCAGCCAGTCACCAGCGAAAAATTCGAACGCAAACCGATTTACTGGATCCTAAGTGAAGTCGCGAAACGTCTTGGCCCTGACGTCTACCAAAAATTCACTGAAGGCCGCACTCAGGAACAATGGTTACAACATCTGTACGCCAAAATGCTTGCCAAAGATCCGGCGTTACCGTCTTACGACGAACTGAAAAAAATGGGTATCTATAAGCGTAAAGATCCCAATGGTCATTTTGTCGCCTACAAAGCATTTCGTGACGACCCCGAGGCAAATCCACTTAAAACGCCTTCCGGTAAGATTGAAATTTATTCCAGCAAGCTGGCGGAAATTGCCCGTTCCTGGGAACTCGAAAAAGATGAAGTAATAAGCCCACTGCCGGTTTATGCCTCAACCTTCGAAGGCTGGGACGCCCCTGAACGTAGTACCTTCCCGCTACAACTGTTTGGTTTCCATTACAAATCTCGTACTCACTCGACCTACGGCAACATT
The DNA here is from genome assembly GCF_002965285.1 of Escherichia sp. MOD1-EC5990. Taxonomy (NCBI): domain Bacteria; kingdom Pseudomonadati; phylum Pseudomonadota; class Gammaproteobacteria; order Enterobacterales; family Enterobacteriaceae; genus Escherichia; species Escherichia sp. MOD1-EC5990. Next base: position 126,636 of record NZ_PTRV01000013.1, read on the forward strand.
GATGTCCTGAAGGCAGCCTGCCGTCAGGAAGTGTGGATCAACCCTATAGATGCACAGAAACGTGGGATTGCCAACGGCGATATGGTGCGGGTGTTTAACCATCGTGGCGAAGTTCGGCTACCAGCCAAAGTGACACCACGCATTCTCCCTGGAGTTAGCGCTATGGGCCAGGGAGCCTGGCACGAGGCCAATATGTCTGGCGATAAAATCGACCACGGCGGCTGTGTGAATACGCTAACCACTCTGCGCCCTTCACCACTGGCGAAGGGAAACCCGCAGCACACTAATCTGGTCGAGATCGAAAAAATATAACCCACTACAACCATAAATTCTGGCATGACATTTTTTTTGAAAAGCAATAAGTGAGTAATGATGAAAATCCATACCACAGAGGCGCTCATGAAGGCTGAAATCAGCCGTAGAAGTCTGATGAAAACCTCCGCACTTGGCAGTCTCGCGCTGGCAAGCAGTGCTTTCACTCTGCCATTTTCCCAAATGGTCCGAGCGGCAGAGGCTCCGGTAGAAGAGAAAGCGGTCTGGAGTTCCTGCACCGTTAACTGCGGGAGCCGCTGTCTGTTACGTTTGCATGTGAAAGATGACACCGTGTACTGGGTGGAGTCTGATACGACAGGTGACGACGTCTACGGTAATCATCAGGTTCGCGCGTGTTTACGCGGGCGCTCTATCCGCCGACGGATGAATCATCCTGATAGGTTGAAATATCCCATGAAGCGCGTCGGCAAGCGCGGTGAAGGTAAATTTGAACGGATAAGTTGGGACGAAGCCCTGGAGACCATCAGTGATAATCTTCGGCGGATCCTAAAAGATTACGGCAATGAGGCTGTACATGTCCTGTACGGAACAGGCGTAGATGGCGGAAACATCACCAACTCAAACGTCCCGTACCGTCTGATGAACTCTTGTGGTGGTTTTCTCAGTCGCTATGGCAGCTACAGTACCGCACAGATCAGTGCCGCAATGAGTTATATGTTCGGTGCCAATGATGGCAACAGCCCGGATGATATCGCCAATACGAAGCTGGTCGTTATGTTCGGAAATAACCCGGCAGAAACCCGGATGAGCGGCGGTGGTGTCACTTACTACGTCGAGCAAGCCCGCGAACGTTCAAACGCACGCATGATCGTCATTGATCCACGTTATAACGACACAGCTGCCGGGCGTGAAGATGAATGGCTGCCCATTCGCCCCGGCACCGATGGCGCACTGGCCTGTGCGATTGCCTGGGTACTGATTACGGAAAACATGGTCGATCAGCCATTTCTCGACAAATATTGTGTTGGTTACGATGAAAAAACGCTGCCCGCCAACGCACCACGTAACGCGCATTATAAAGCCTATATTCTGGGCGAAGGGCCTGACGGCATAGCTAAAACGCCGGAATGGGCAGCAAAAATCACCAGCATCCCGGCAGAAAAAATTATCCAGTTGGCACGAGAGATCGGTTCAGCAAAACCTGCTTATATTTGTCAGGGTTGGGGGCCACAACGACACTCCAACGGCGAGCAAACGTCCCGCGCTATTGCCATGCTTTCCGTTCTCACCGGTAACGTCGGCATAAACGGCGGCAACTCAGGTGTACGCGAAGGTAGCTGGGATCTGGGGGTCGAATGGTTCCCGATGCTTGATAATCCCGTTAAAACGCAGATTTCCGTCTTTACATGGACAGATGCCATCGACCACGGTACGGAAATGACCGCGACCCGTGATGGTATTCGTGGAAAAGAAAAACTGGATGTCCCCATCAAGTTTTTATGGTGCTACGCCAGTAACACATTGATCAATCAACATGGCGACATCAATCACACCCATGAGGTGCTTCAGGATGACAGCAAGTGCGAGATGATTGTTGGCATTGACCACTTCATGACGGCCTCGGCTAAGTATTGCGATATCCTGTTGCCCGACCTGATGCCAACAGAGCAAGAAGACCTTATCTCTCATGAATCTGCAGGGAATATGGGCTATGTGATCCTCGCCCAACCCGCCACCTCGGCAAAATTTGAACGCAAACCCATCTACTGGATTCTGAGTGAAGTCGCGAAACGCTTAGGACCAGACGTTTATCAAACTTTTACTGAAGGTCGCAGCCAGCATGAATGGATCAAATATCTCCATGCGAAAACGAAGGAACGTAACCCTGAGATGCCGGACTACGAGGAGATGAAAACGACCGGGATCTTTAAGAAAAAATGCCCGGAAGAACATTACGTCGCTTTCCGCGCATTCCGTGAAGATCCACAGGCAAACCCGTTGAAAACACCTTCGGGGAAAATCGAAATTTATTCTGAACGACTGGCGACGATTGCGGATACCTGGGAATTGAAAAAAGATGAAATTATTCATCCCCTTCCTGCGTATACCCCAGGTTTTGATGGCTGGGACGATCCCCTGCGGAAAACCTATCCACTGCAGCTAACGGGCTTCCACTACAAAGCACGTACCCACTCCAGCTACGGCAATATTGATGTGTTACAGCAGGCCTGCCCACAAGAGGTGTGGATCAACCCCATTGATGCTCAGGCACGCGGTATCCGTCATGGCGATACAGTGCGGGTATTTAACAATAATGGAGAAATGCTGATTGCCGCAAAAGTGACTCCGCGTATTCTGCCTGGCGTTACCGCCATCGGGCAAGGTGCGTGGCTTAAAGCGGATATGTTTGGTGACCGGGTCGATCACGGCGGCAGTATCAATATTCTGACCTCTCACCGCCCTTCACCGCTGGCAAAGGGAAACCCGTCGCACAGCAATCTCGTCCAGATCGAAAAGGTTTAAGGAGTAGCCCATGACCACACAATATGGATTTTTTATCGATTCCAGCCGCTGTACTGGCTGTAAAACCTGCGAACTGGCGTGCAAAGATTTTAAAGATCTTGGCCCGGAAGTCAGTTTCCGCCGTGTTTATGAATATGCTGGCGGCGACTGGCAGGAAGATAATGGCGTCTGGCACCAGAACGTGTTCGCTTATTATCTCTCCATCTCCTGTAACCATTGCGATGACCCCGCATGTACAAAAGTCTGCCCCAGCGGCGCAATGCATAAGCGTGAAGATGGCTTTGTGGTGGTTGATGAAGATGTTTGTATCGGCTGCCGCTACTGCCACATGGCTTGTCCGTACGGCGCACCACAGTACAATGCTGAAAAAGGGCACATGACGAAGTGCGATGGTTGTTATTCGCGCGTCGCCGAGGGGAAACAACCCATATGCGTCGAATCCTGCCCGCTGCGTGCACTTGAGTTCGGTCCAATTGAAGAGCTACGCCAGAAGCACGGCACTCTGGCTGCCGTCGCGCCACTGCCGCGCGCGCATTTCACAAAACCCAATATCGTTATCAAACCTAACGCCAACAGCCGCCCGACCGGCGATACCACTGGTTATCTGGCTAATCCGGAGGAAGTGTAAAATGGGAAATGGATGGCATGAATGGCCACTGGTTATCTTTACCGTATTGGGTCAATGCGTAGTAGGCGCGCTGATTGTTAGCGGAATTGGCTGGTTCGCCGCCAAAAATGACGCAGACCGTCAGCACATTGTTCGTGGCATGTTTTTCCTCTGGCTGTTGATGGCCATCGGGTTTATTGCCTCTGTCATGCACCTGGGATCGCCACTGCGGGCGTTTAACTCGCTGAATCGAATCGGTGCTTCTGGTCTGAGTAACGAGATTGCTGCCGGTTCAATATTTTTTGCCGTTGGCGGATTATGGTGGCTGGTAGCGGTCATCGGTAAAATGCCGCAAGCGTTGGGGAAACTCTGGTTACTTGTCAGCATGGCGCTCGGCGTCATTTTCGTCTGGATGATGACCTGCGTGTATCAAATCGACACCGTGCCAACCTGGCATAACGGTTACACTACGCTGGCTTTCTTCCTGACGGTATTGTTGAGCGGTCCAATACTTGCTGCCGCAATTCTGCGGGCAGCTCGCGTTACATTTAATACCACACCATTTGCCATCATTAGCGTTCTGGCGCTGATCGCTTGTGCCGGGGTGATTGTGCTGCAAGGTTTGTCTCTGGCGTCTATTCACTCATCCGTGCAACAAGCCAGCGCACTGGTACCAGATTACGCCTCCTTACAGGTCTGGCGTGTGGTATTGTTATGCGCAGGTCTTGGATGCTGGCTTTGCCCGCTCATTCGTCGCCGCGAACCTCACGTTGCCGGACTTATTCTGGGGCTAATCCTCATACTTGGCGGTGAGATGATCGGGCGTGTGCTCTTTTATGGCCTGCACATGACAGTAGGAATGGCTATTGCAGGTTAACAAATTGGTGCGGGGCAACCCGCACATTTCAGGATGTTAGGAATGACCCATTTTTCACAGCAAGATAATTTTTCTGTCGCGGCGCGCGTGTTGGGCGCGCTGTTTTATTACGCTCCAGAGAGTGCAGAAGCCGCACCTCTGGTTGCGGTACTCACCAGTGACGGCTGGGAAACTCAGTGGCCTCTACCAGAAGCGTCATTAGCGCCGCTGGTGACGGCTTTTCAGGCACAGAGTGAAGAGACTCGCGCCCAGGCCTGGCAGCGTTTGTTTGTCGGCCCGTGGGAACTGCCGTCTCCGCCGTGGGGGTCGGTCTGGCTGGATCGCGAATCTGTGCTGTTTGGCGATTCAACATTGGCACTTCGTCAATGGATGCGCGAGAAAGGCATTCAGTTCGAAATGAAGCAAAACGAACCGGAAGATCATTTTGGTTCACTGCTGTTGATGGCTGCGTGGTTGGCGGAGAATGGTCGCCAGACAGAATGTGAAGAATTGCTGGCATGGCACCTTTTTCCGTGGTCAACACGATTTCTTGACATTTTTATCGAAAAAGCAGAACACCCTTTCTACCGTGCGCTGGGTGAACTGGCTCGCTTAACGCTGGCGCAATGGCAATCACAACTGTTGATTCCTGTCGCGGTTAAACCACTGTTTCGATAAAGTTGCCGCAATAGTGCCGGATGGCGACAATCACGCGTCATTCGGCAATAATACGTTACAACGTCACGTATTTTATCGCTTTAAGCACGCACTGCTTTTGCCGATAACCTGTTTTGCCGCAAAATAGTCGCTCGTGTTTCATTGTCCATTTCTGCTCATGCACCATCTACACAGCTATCCGGATCTGCGCACTATGTTCCGCCGTCTGCTTATCGCAACAATAGTCGGTATTCTTGCGGCCTTTGCCGTTGCCGCGTTTCGTCACGCGATGCTGCTACTGGAATGGCTGTTCCTCAATAATGACTCCGGCAGTCTGGTCAATGCAGCGACGAATCTTTCTCCGTGGCGACGGCTGCTAACTCCGGCGCTCGGCGGGTTGATCGTGGGCCTGCTTTCTCTGTTCACCCCTGCCGTGTGGGGCAACGGCTATAGCACCGTACAATCCTTTTTAACCGCCCCGCCACTGTTTATGATCATTGGCGGGATCTTCCTTTGCAAACTGTTTGCCGTTCTGGCGAGTAGTGGTTCTGGCGCGCCCGGTGGTGTTTTTACACCGACGCTATTTATCGGTCTTGCCATTGGCATGTTGTATGGTCGTAGCCTGGGATTATGGTTCCCTGATGGCGAAGAAATTACGCTTTTACTCGGATTGACCGGGATGGCGACACTGTTGGCGGCAACCACGCACGCGCCGATTATGTCGACGTTGATGATATGTGAAATGACCGGGGAGTATCAGCTACTCCCCGGTTTATTGATTGCCTGCGTAATTGCGTCGGTAATTTCGCGGACGTTACACCGTGACTCTATCTACCGCCAGCACACTGCGCAGCATAGCTAAGCGGATGTATTGCCCCAGTTCACGCTGTTCGGCGCGCGGTAAATAAGGCAGTTCACCAATGAGCGGTGCTGGAAGTTTTTTACCCAGCACATCAATGATTTCCGCATAATGCGCCAGTCCTGGGTTGATTCGGTTAGCCACCCAGCCAATGAGCGGCAGCCCGTCGTTGGCAATCGCCTGAGCTGTTAGCAGTGCATGGTTAATGCAACCTTCCTGAATACCGACAACCATCAACACCGGCAGTTGTTCCTGCACCACCCATTCAGAGAGCGGACGCAAATCATTCATCAGACTGCGCCAACCGCCAGTACCTTCGACCACCACATGATCGACTTTATCGGTCAGGTTTGCCAGGCCGTTTGAAATGAGGGTGTAATTGATTGGGCAACTGTGCGCCACGCTACTTTCTTCTTCGCTTAACGCAATAGGATTAACTGCTTCATAAGGCAGTTCAATAGTTGAAACACTCTGCAACACCAGGGCATCTTTATTACGCAGCCCTTCGGGTGTCTCTTTGCTCCCCTTCGCTACGGGTTTATATCCCGCAACCGTTTTTCCCTGGGAGGCTAACGCTTGTAGCAATGCGCGGGAAACCACCGTTTTCCCTACAGAAGTGTCTGTACCGGTAATAAAGAAACGCTTCAGCATCACTAACTCCACCGTTATGCTTCACAAATATAAACCAGGAAAATAATTAACCTTGAAAGTCTAAGTTATGCTTTCCTGGCCCAAATTGAGATAGCGCAAATTTTGGTAGAACAGTTAAAAAATGTTAACCCTGCAACAGACGAATCAACAAAGAACCGTTATACATCGCGTCTTTTACCAGCGCAGCCCCTGCCATCGTACCCTGGTTAGAAAATTGAGTACTCTCAACGCTAATGTGCTGACTATACGCAGGAAGGGCCTGCTGACGGATGCTATCCGAGATGACCGGGAAGAGGATATCTGCCGCTTTACTTAACGGTGAGCCAATCAATATTTTTTGTGGGTTAAATAAATTCACCATGATGGCAAGAATGCGCCCAACATGTGCGCCTACCCCGGTAATGATGTCTTTTGCCAGCAGATCGCCGTGCAATGCCGCCTGACACAATGAGTCCACGGTTAACGGCTGTCCATGTAACATCGAGCTCATGGATTGATTGAGACGCAGCTGTGCCAGCTCAAGAATACTGTCCACACTGGCGATGGTTTCGAGGCAGCCGTGATTCCCGCAATAACAGCGTTTCCCATATGGGTCGACCTGCGTGTGACCAATCTCCACGAGGCTACTGCTGCCTGCGTGTAGCAGATGACCATCGGTAATGACGCCCGCCCCCACGTTGTGATCGATAACCACCTGAATCACATCGCGCGCCCCGCGTGAGGCACCAAACAAGGCCTCAGCCATCGTCCATGCGCTGATATCATGCTGAATATAAACCGGTACGCCGGTATGCTGCTCCAGCGCCTCGCCGAGCGGCATCTCTTTTACATCCTCGTAGAACGGCATGCGATGTACAATACCATTTTCCGTATCAATAATTCCCGGCAAGGTAATGGCAATCGAAGTCAGACGCTCAAGTTTTTTCTGATGGCGGATAAAAAACTGATCGATATGGGAAATGATACGATCCAACAATGGCGAGTCATCTTTTAACGCCAGTTCCTGCGACTCCTCCACCACCAGTTTGCTGCTCAGATCGCGCAAAGCAAGGAAAATCTCCCCGCGACTAATGCGCAGAGAAAGATAGTGCCAGGCTTCAGTTTCAACCACCAGCCCCACCGCCGGACGGCCACGGTTCCCCGCTTCTTTGATTTCCAGCTCTTGCACCAGGTGTGCTTCGAGCATCTCACGGACAATTTTGGTGATACTGGCAGGAGCCAGTTGCGCCAGACGGGAAAGATCGATACGCGAGACTGGACCAAGCTGATCAATCAGGCGATAAACCGCGCCCGCGTTGGTCTGCTTTATTTGATCAATGTGCCCAGGCTGGTTTTCAGCAACCACCGCATACTCCCTATATTTTCGCGCTCCGAAATAATCTGTAGGCTATGGTGAAGCACTTCAATACGTGTCGTCAAATTTTTACTTAGGCATGTGATTAACAGCACATTTTTCGGGCTTTTTCGCTGAAATTTCCCTCACCTGAGAGCATTCAGCAGATGAATACGAAAGTTACGCGCAGCCGGACTTTGTTCATGGTGTTTCGGCCAGACCAACCACATTTCAGAAACCGCATCCTCTTCAGCAATCGGCACCCAGCGCATTTCGTTGAGCTGAACACGTTTAAATGACGCAGGCAAAATTGAAACACCCAGACCAGCGGAAACCAGACCGATGATGGTCATTGCCTCACCCACCTCCTGAGTGATGACGGGCGTCAAATTGTAACGTCTCATCAGCCCGAGAATATCGTCATACAGCCCTGTCCCTACGTGCGGATCAAAAAAGACAAAGGGTTCTTTCGCCAGTTCAGCCAGCGTTACACTCGGGTTATTTGCCAGGGGATGATCGTGCGGGATCATCGCCATAAGCGGTTCATGGACGATGACTGCGTGTTCAAGCGTCTCCGGTAACGCTGTGTTACGCAGCAATCCCATATCCAGCGTTCCTTCAATGAGCGGAGCGATTTGCTCGCGAGTGTTCATTTCGCGGGTTTGTAAATGGACATCGGGATAATCACGACGAAACAGCGATAACGTATCGGACACCGCCCGAATAAAAGGAGCGGACGAAGTAAAACCAATGCGCAACTCCCCCGCTTCGCCCTGATGCAGCCTTTCAGCGCGAGCGGCAGCGTCATCCACCATAGACAGGATTTGCCGACTATCTGCAAGAAACTGTTTTCCTGCTTCCGTCAGCAATACACTGCGATTGGTCCTTGCCAGCAGTCGGGCACCAATTTGTTGCTCCAGCGCCTGAATCTGCTGACTTAGCGGTGGTTGCGAAATATTCAGGCGGGCAGCGGCGCGCCCGAAATGCAGCTCTTCCGCAACAGCAACAAAGTAACGCAGATGACGAAGTTCAATATTCATATTTAAAACATCTTATTTGAGATTATTAATATATTAGACAGAACAATTCGATTTTCCTAATCTATTCATAAGCCTGATCCACAGGCATATTTAGCAAGGATTTCAAGTGAGCCGTACTACAACTGTTGATGGCGCTCCGGCAAGCGTCACTGACAAGCAAAGCATTTCTCAGCCAAATCAATTTATTAAACGCGGTACGCCGCAATTTATGCGCGTCACCCTGGCGCTTTTCTCTGCCGGACTGGCAACCTTCGCACTTCTCTATTGTGTGCAACCTATCCTTCCGGTGCTTTCGCAGGAGTTTGGCTTAACGCCTGCGAACAGTAGTATTTCACTGTCCATTTCAACGGCGATGTTGGCTATCGGTTTGCTGTTTACTGGCCCGCTATCCGATGCCATTGGTCGCAAACCAGTGATGGTCACGGCGCTACTGTTGGCCTCCATTTGTACGTTACTTTCGACAATGATGACCAGCTGGCACGGCATTTTGATTATGCGCGCTTTGATTGGGCTTTCGTTAAGTGGCGTGGCAGCTGTTGGCATGACTTATCTTAGCGAGGAAATCCACCCCAGTTTCGTGGCCTTTTCGATGGGGTTGTATATCAGCGGCAACTCAATTGGCGGCATGAGCGGACGCTTAATTAGCGGTGTCTTCACGGACTTTTTCAACTGGCGAATTGCACTGGCGGCAATCGGCTGTTTCGCACTGGCCTCGGCGTTAATGTTCTGGAAGATCCTCCCGGAATCACGCCATTTTCGTCCAACTTCCCTGCGACCTAAGACGTTATTTATCAACTTTCGTCTGCACTGGCGTGACCGGGGATTGCCGTTATTGTTCGCAGAAGGCTTTTTGCTGATGGGGTCGTTCGTCACGCTGTTTAATTACATCGGCTATCGGTTGATGCTCTCCCCCTGGCATGTCAGTCAGGCCGTGGTTGGCTTATTATCGCTGGCTTATTTGACCGGTACATGGAGCTCACCCAAAGCCGGAACCATGACCACCCGTTATGGGCGCGGTCCGGTGATGTTGTTTTCGACGGGGGTTATGCTGTTTGGTTTACTGATGACCTTATTCAGCTCGCTGTGGCTAATCTTTGCCGGAATGTTACTCTTCTCAGCCGGATTCTTCGCAGCCCACTCAGTTGCCAGCAGCTGGATCGGCCCCCGCGCAAAACGCGCTAAAGGCCAGGCCTCCTCGCTGTATCTGTTCAGTTACTATCTGGGGTCGAGTATTGCCGGGACGCTGGGTGGTGTTTTCTGGCATAACTATGGCTGGAACGGCGTCGGCGCATTTATTGCTCTGATGCTGGTCATTGCTCTGCTGGTCGGGACGCGTTTGCATCGTCGTCTGCACGCCTAAAAATAAGTCCGGACTGCGGTAAATACCCATCCGGACTTATTGCCTGCTCAAACCAACGTTAATAGCCATCCTAAAATAGACGAAGCGCCAGCCAATTCCCGCAGCGCATCTAGTGTCATCAGGATTATAAGTACCCAAATAAACGGATTCATTTTGCTGTGTGTCATTTATTACTGATGCGCAGTTATTCTACCGCTTTGTAAGTAGTAAAATAGTTAACCCGATCAAGACTACTATTATTGGTAGCTAAATTTCCCTTAAGTCACAATACGTTATTATCAACGCTGTAATTTATTTAACGTTTGTACATATCGTTACACGCTGAAACCAACCACTCACGGAAGTCTGCCATTCCCAGGGATATAGTTATTTCAACGGCCCCGCAGTGGGGTTAAATGAAAAAACAAATTGAGGGTATGACAATGAAAAAAGTATTAGCTCTGGTTGTTGCCGCTGCTATGGGTCTGTCTTCTGCCGCCTTTGCTGCAGAGACTGCGACCACACCTGCTCCGACTGCGACGACCACCAAAGCAGCGCCGGCGAAAACTACACATCATAAAAAACAGCATAAAGCAGCACCTGCCCAGAAAGCGCAGGCGGCTAAAAAGCATCATAAAAATGCGAAAGTTGAACAGAAAGCCCCTGAACAAAAAGCGCAGGCAGCGAAAAAACACGCCAAGAAACACAGCCATCAGCAACCGGCAAAACCTGCTGCACAACCCGCAGCGTAAGTTTTCAACAGTAATGCTGGCGCGCCCCCTCGCGCCTGAAAATTACGGTGCTAAGCGGGTAACGTTTAGCACCGCCTTTAGCGGAGGGTAGTATGGTGGGTCGTTATCGCTTTGAGTTCATTCTTATCATCCTTATTTTATGCGCACTGATTGCCACCCGTTTTTATCTTTCCTGATCGTAGTTATCTGATTTTACTCCCACTTTCATCCCGTCCCGTCTATAGTATTTATGAGGGTTTGCTTTTAATAATCATAATTACCCACCAGAGTGTGATATGCGTACAACCATTGCTGTAGTGTTGGGTGCAATTAGTTTGACGTCTGCTTTTGTGTTTGCAGATAAACCAGACGTTGCCAAATCGGCAAACGATGAGGTCAGCACCCTGTTTTTTGGTCATGATGATCGTGTGCCCGTGAATGACACGACCCAATCACCGTGGGATGCGGTTGGGCAACTGGAAACGGCAAGCGGCAATTTATGTACGGCGACGCTGATTGCACCCAATCTGGCATTAACGGCAGGACACTGTTTATTGACGCCGCCAAAGGGTAAAGCCGATAAAGCGGTGGCGCTGCGTTTTGTGTCAAATAAAGGTCTTTGGCGCTATGAGATCCACGACATAGAAGGCCGCGTTGACCCGACACTGGGAAAGCGGTTAAAAGCAGATGGGGATGGTTGGATTGTTCCTCCCGCAGCTGCGCCGTGGGACTTCGGTTTGATTGTGCTACGTAATCCCCCTTCTGGCATTACACCATTGCCGTTATTTGAGGGAGATAAAGCCGCGCTTACCGCCGCATTAAAAGAGGCAGGTCGTAAAGTGACTCAGGCGGGATACCCTGAAGATCATCTCGATACGTTGTACAGTCATCAAAACTGTGAAGTAACTGGCTGGGCGCAAACGTCGGTGATGTCACATCAGTGCGATACCTTGCCGGGTGACAGCGGTTCGCCTCTGATGTTGCATACCGATAACGGCTGGCAATTAATTGGGGTACAAAGTTCGGCTCCTGCCGCGAAAGATCGCTGGCGTGCCGATAACCGGGCCATTTCTGTCACTGGTTTTCGCGACAAGCTAGACCAACTTTTGCAAAAATAGTATTCAAACGCTGCCCGACAGCACGGGCAGCGTGTTCATCAGGCAAACTTCACCATAATCATTCCAGCCAACAGCAAGACCAGACCAATCCAGCCTTTGCGATTTAAACGTTGACCAAACAAAACCCAACCTGCAACTAACGTGGCGGCAATACCAAATCCGCCCCACAATGCATAGGCTACAGACAAGTCAATCCCTTTAACGGCTTGAGAAAGCGCACTAAAGGCAGCCAGCACCGCCGCCAGGGAGAGCAAACCATAGATTTTGCGACGAAAGCCGTCAGAAAATTTCAAAAAAACGTTAGCAACGATTTCCAGCACGATTGCCAATGCCAGCCAGGCGGCGTGAACCCATTCAAACTGCGCCATGGTTCACCTCCAGTTCAGGTTTATGCGCTTTACGGGTACCTGATTTGATTAATACAATCCCAGCCACCAGGGTCGTTAACCCGGCAATTTTCATCAGCGATAAACTTTCATCGAATAACAAAACGCTAAACAAGGTAATCAATAAAGGTGATGCTGCCAACTTACTGATTTAGTGTATGATGGTGTTTTTGAGGTGCTCCAGTGGCTTCTGTTTCTATCAGCT